>DAITMY010000186.1:0-5209 GCA_036834925.1 Asticcacaulis sp. | reverse complement strand
ACGCATTTCAGCCAAGGGGTGCGGGGCTATTACTTTGCCCTGGCGGCGGCGGCCTGGCTCTATGGCCCCCAAGCGCTGATGATCGCGAGCGTCGGCGCCGTTATTTTGCTCATCTGGCGACAGTCCAGCTCGCAATCGGCAAAAGGTTTGCGCGATATCCGAATTTTGCTGGAACGCAAAAACCCACCCCAAACGGGTACGGATTTAGGATTTTCCACCGATATTGCAGCGCAGCAAGAAAATTTATCAGACAAATCCCCTGAAAACACAAGGAAAGATAGGCTGGCGTGATGGTTTGTAACGCGTCGTGATCACGCTTTTCCGACAAGGCCCTTGCCACATTTTGCATTGCAGCGTATATAACCCGTGTTCGGTGCCCTTGGCACCGATGCCCTTCCTGGGCGTTTCCTCCCTATAGACTTTAAAAGCCGCGCTGGATCAGCGCGGCTCTTTTTTGCCCCGCGCAGGTCTGGATTAAGATTTTGCGCGGCCTGCCCGGGCTATTCGGGACGCAAAAGCTGGGCCGCATCGGCAGACAATAGCGGATATAACCCCGCCGCAAGCGTGCCGATCAGAGCCCTCAGATCTGCGAGCCCCGCTGTGGGCTCCAGCCGCGCCTCGTCCATATAGAGCCCGCGCGACAGTTCAATCTGGACCGCGTGCCTCCCCTGCATCGGCTGGCCATAGAGCTGGGTGGTCCAGCCCCCGGCATAAGGATGATTGAGGGCGACTTTCAATCCCGCCGCCTTGAACGCGGCGGCCAACCAGCGCGTCAGCCCCGGGGCACAGGATCGCCCGCGCAGATCCCCCAGCACCACATCCGCCCGACAACTGGCCGACGGCATGGAGTGCCAGTCAAGCAGAACCGCCCGCCCCCGCTCCGACTTAAGCCGCTCCAAGGCCGCCTTAAGCGTCTGATGATAGGGCGTATGCACCTGCGCCAACCGCGCCAAACCCTCGGACAGGGGCAAGGGGCCGCCATAGATGTCGCGCCCCTCGCTAACCTTACGGGCAATCACGCCTAGTCCCGCAGCGACCCTCAGGCTTGAGGGACGGGCATCCGCGGGTAAGGGCTCCTGGAACAGACGCGGATCCAGCTCCCGCGGATCGCGGTTCACATCCACATAGGCCCGGGCGTAAAGCCCCCGCAGACAGGCAAAGCCCAAGGGCGCACAGGGCCAGATCAACTGGTCTACATAGGCATCTTCGGACGATCGCAGCGCTAGGGGATCCAACCGCGTCTGGGCCACCCAATCAGACGGATAAAGCGCACCGGAATGGGGCGAGGCAAACACGGCGCACACCGCCACGCCCGCCTCTGGTTCGGCCCATTCGAACGCAGGCCCTTCAAAGGGTGACGTGGACAGGCTCATGGGTGGCAAAAATCCAACATACGGGTGTCTTAAACTGGAACGGAGCCGGGCGGAATCCTTGCATCCCTGAAAAAAAACGCGCAGCCTTTAGCCACCTTCATCTGGGGTTTACACCCGCGCGCCTAGGGTGCACCCCAAACACCTCTGAAACCAGACCCTTCGGGACCCATGACCAAGATCCTGCTCGCTGAAGACGACGACTCCTTGCGCAACTTCCTGACCCGAGCCTTGGAGCGGGCGGGGTATCTGGTGGTCAGCTGCCCCGACGGTGATGCGGCCTTGGATGCGCTTGATCAAGGCCCTTTCGATCTCGTCCTGACTGACATTGTAATGCCAGGCGCTGATGGCATCGAGGTGGCCCGCGAAGCCGCCAACCGTCAGCCGGGTGTGCGGGTGATGTTCATCACCGGCTTTGCTGCCGTGGCCCTGTCGGCCCGCGAAAGCGCGCCGGAAGCCAAGGTGCTGTCCAAGCCGATCCACCTGCGCGAAATCGTCACCGAAGTCGAGCGGCTCGTCGCGGCCTAAGTGCCACTCCATTAATCCCGCATTTTTTTCAGTGTGGGGGCAAACAGGGGCTTGCAGGCCTTTCGCCCCCCCGCTATACACCCGCTCCTCTTCCGGCGCACAGCGAACCCGCAGCGCCAGACGGACGCGTAGCTCAGCGGTAGAGCACTACGTTGACATCGTAGGGGTCACAGGTTCAATCCCTGTCGCGTCCACCATTTCTTCTGACATCGTTATCCGACCCGGACTGTTGCGGCCTCTTGCGCTGCATCGGACAGCAAAACGGTGCCTCGGCACAGTCCGGTGAGCCGGACGGCCAGAACACCGCTTTAACCGCGAAATCCCAAAGCCCGTGCAAGCGCCGGATCAGGGGAAGGTCAGCGCCCCAGACCAGCGGATCAGCACCAGCTCGGTATCATCCGGCCGTCCTGTTACGCGGCCGTCTCCGCCGGGATAGTTGGTATCGATCCCGACCAGCAGGGTCGTCGCATCCCAGACCTCAAGGCTTTCGACCGAGTCAAACGGCAGAGCGAACAGACCGGCCTTGGTCAACGGCCCGCCGCGCCCGTCAGGATCAGGAATGGCCAGCAAATCGGCCACGAGAACCTTTTCCAGCACCCCATCGGGACCAACCCGCTTAAGGTCAAAGCCATAGAGTCGTTTGATCTGGGCCTTGTCGCCCGACAGGCTATCACGCTCGATCAGGATAAACTGGTCTGGCCCCACAGCAACCATATCACCGATGACCACAGCATTCCCCACCGTCTCGCCGTCCTTGCGGTAAAGGAAACTGCGGCCCGTGTAGGCCGCGGCGACGGGGTCGAACTGGTCGATCCGTACAACCCGCTCATCGTTCGGTACAGCCCGCAAAGCCGGAACGCTCGGGGCCGATTCTGTGGTGACATAGAGATAGCGCCCGGCCGTATCAAAGCTCAGGGCCTCAAAGCCTCGGCTTCCGCCAAGGGTGGTACGGGAGGGATCCGCGATCGCCAAGGGGTTCGCGGGGCTGATCAGCGACGGATGCGGCACGGGTTCGCCCATCAGCCGCCCTGCGGAATCAAAATGCAGCAGCCAAGGGCCAAACTCTTCGCCAATCCAGAAGGTCCCGTCCGGAGCGATGGCAAGGGACTCCACATCAAAGTCATACCCGGTCAGCCAGCGGTTCGTGGTAAAACGCGGATCGACGGGTATGGCTGTGTCCTGACCTGCACCAGCCCCGGCGCGGTAGTGCGACAGATCCGCTGTGATGGTCAGGTCGAGCCCCCGGCCATTGCGCAGCCAGCCCTGGGGGTCCGTCAGCGGGATAAACCCCTTGATGTGGACCGCGCCGGGCTGACCGGTCCGGCCCGCATCCAGCGCCGCCGTCAGCCGGTAGAGCCCAAGGCCATAGTCGCCGGAATTGCCCTTAGTGCCAAAGCCATTATCGGGCAGGCCCAAGATCTGGCCATCCTTGAGGCGGCGAAGGGCGGAAAATCCCGGGATCGGTTGGGCGCCGGTAAAGGGTGGGCTGACCCCGTTCTGGGCGCTGATAAACTGGCCGCTGGTCGGACCGGGCGTCCGGTAATCGTGCGCCAAGGATGCCCAACCCGCTAGGCGCAGGTTTGGGTCAGACCGCACAGGCGCAGACTCGGCGGCGGCCAGACTCGCCTCAGCCAGGCTAGCCATACCAAGGATCAATCCCAAGAGGCCCAACAAACGGGGGGCAATCGTCGGGCTGGATTTCTGGCGCATTGTGGACGTCCTTTTCTTGCCGGTCAGACCCATCCGCACTAACCAGATTTCGTGACAGGACGTAGCGCTTTAGGGCGTCACACCGCAAGAAACAGGATGGCATAACAAACGCGACTTGCCACAGTCGGTCATACGCCGTTGAGTGATAGACTATGGACCCCTCTATTCCCGCCCCGTCGAAAGTGCCGTCCGATCCGCGCAGCCAGCGCATTGCCCGCGTGTGCCGGGTGATCGAGGCGGCAGAAACCCTGCCAGATCTGGCGCATCTGGCCAGTATGGCCGGGCTGAGCCGCTTTCATTTCCTGCGGGAATTCAAGGCTGTGACCGGGGTCACCCCAAAGGCCTATGGTGTGGCCCACCGGCGAAGCCGCGTTCAGGCCGCTTTACGGACGCGCGAGACCGTAACCGGAGCCCTTTATGAAGCCGGTTATAACTCCAGCGGTCGGTTTTATGCTGAGGCCCCGGCGGCTTTGGGGATGACTCCGCAAACCTATCGACGCGGTGGGGTCCGTGAAGAGATCCGCTTCGCCGTGGGCTATGGGGCGTTGGGGTCCGTCCTGGCCGCCTCAACGCGCATCGGGGTTTGTGCCATCCTGATGGGGGATGACCCGGAAGCCCTAGTCCGCGATCTTCAGGACCGCTTTCCCCGGGCCACACTGATCGGGGATGACCCGGCCTATACGGAAACCCTAGGACGGATTTTGGCCCTGACCGAAACACCAGATACTCCCTTTGACCTGCCGCTCGATATCCGGGGCACGGCCTTTCAGCAGCGGGTCTGGGCGGTCCTGCGCACGATCCCGGCCGGAGACACGGTCAGCTACAGCGATATTGCCGCGCGACTGGGTCAACCCAGCGCGGTGCGAGCGGTGGCCGGCGCCTGTGCAGCCAATGCCTTGGCCATTGCCATCCCGTGCCACCGCGTGATCCGACAGGATGGCCACTTGAGCGGCTATCGCTGGGGCCTTGAGCGCAAACAGGCTCTACTGGACGCTGAAAAAAGCGCCCGGCAGGCCGCGTAAATCAATCCCGACTCAGGATTTCGGCTTCTTTTCCGTCAGAGCCTTGTATTCATCCTCAGTCAGCTTGCGCACTTCGCTGACCCGGCATTCATTGGCCCCGCGAAGCGGATCGCGGACGATCAAGTCTGCATCGCCCGCCCCACAAACAAAGCTCGTGCCCCGGCTGCGGATCCCGATCTGGAAGCTGGAGTCGAGATCCGGACAATAGCCCATCACCTTGACCAGGAAACGATCGCGCACCCCGGCGGTGAGGATTACCGTCTCGCGGTCGATGGTATTAAACCCATTGACCTGATCGGCATGAAAACAGGGCCGCCCCTCCGGCTTTTTGGACATGGCCCCCGATGTCGCAGGGGACGGATCCGACGCCTTGGAAATCGCGGCCGTCCCCACGCCCAGCGCCAGAAGACCCGCAGTCAGGGCCATGATGCGGATGGGGGTTTTCATCGATGCGGTCATAGAAGCCTCCCGGTTTGGTGAAATACAGGGCGAATTGAGCGCCGTTAATCGGGCATTTCTGGGGCTGAAACCTGAACAGCGGGACGGCCCGGATCGAGCAACGACCGTACAGCCCGGGGT
>DAITMY010000185.1:0-5218 GCA_036834925.1 Asticcacaulis sp. | reverse complement strand
TGATGATGCCACCGCCATTGATCACATAGTCCGGGGCATAGAGCACGCCGCGCTCGAGGCCGGAGACACCGTCCACGTCCGCCTCGATCCCCGTTTTTGCCAGATCTTTGCACAAGACAAGGCGGCCTAAATCTTACGCCAAGGCCTGACCCCGAACACGTCACAAGGCAACAGTGAACTTAATTCCAGTTAGCAATTTTATCAGAAAGCCCCTTACTCATTTTCATACTAAAATAACATGTATTACCTTTTAAATTTGTAAATTTATCATAATCCATCGAAAGGAATGGCGAATAATTATAATCATCCTCCAAACTACTAACCAGAAAACCACTTGGATTAATGCTATACTTTTTAATTAACAAGTATATAGTAGACAGCATAAATGATCTTAATGTAGAAAAACCATTATTATCACGCTCTTCACTATTAAATATAGGACAGCCATAACTGTAAAATAGCCCTTTCCTTGGTAAGCAGCGCATTCTCTCAGTAGGATAATCTTTAATCGCCTCTTGCAAACTCATTAAAACCTCTACGACATACGGATCCCGCCTGTAATCAAGATAGATTGCCGTAAAAAGTAATAAATACTGATACCTGTAATGCAAATTTACACTATTCGAATCCTTAACAATTTGCCTCATATTGATTAATTCAGATATATTGCCCCACTCCAAACCATCCCAACCCAATAAACCACGAATTACAATAGGCTCATAATTATCTAAATATTTTTTAGTAACTATATTACACTGATCCACCATATCCCATTCATAATCACTCCAAAAAAATGGGACAAATCTGTTATTGTTAGTTTTTGTACAAAACTCGCGTTTTCGGTCTTTGAATCTCAATTTTCTATCAATTTTTAGATGGACTAAATCATTTAAATTTACCATTTCTTTTTTTTCATTAGCAATAAATTTTTCAACAGGCCAAAATATAGTACAGTTCTAGCCCAACTCAGCTTTTAGCATTGCAAAAGACTCAGGATCTTGCTGCAAAGTCTTTAGGCGCAAATCAACGACAGGTTTGGGGTCTATGGGCTTGGCTGATAATGGCGCACAGCCCATACCCAGCATAAACGCCAATACCGCGATCTTCCCCCCGCCGCGCATCGCTCTCTCCCTGCTTCGCCCACGGCCTTGGCCAGCGACCCAAACCGACCCGATCGGGCCAGAGGACACCTGTCCGCCTAAAGGGTCAACCCTAAAGGGCAACAATGACAGTTTTGCGAGCGGCGTCAGCCCCCTCCACCGTAAGCCTTAGAAAGCCTTAGCCACCCAGCCGGATCTTTGCCTGAAACAAAAAAGCCCCGGCGAACCGGGGCTTTTTCAATATCGTCAGGCCTAAACCTTAAGCCGCAGCTTTTTGGTCGAGCGCCGCTTGGATCCGGGCCTTGGCGATCTCGGCGGCCACCCCATGCGGTGGGCGCTTTTCATCGGCCGAGCGCGTCAGCACCTCGTCCAGCGTCACCATCAGCCGTTGCAGCTTGGTTTCAACCCAAGCCGCATCATAGGCCCCGCCCGACTTCAGGGCGTTGATCTCGGCGGCCACATTGATGATGCCACCGCCATTGATCACATAGTCCGGGGCATAGAGCACGCCGCGCTCAAACAAGATCTGGCCGACATCCGGCCCGCCGAGCTGGTTGTTGGCGGCCCCGGCAATGGCGCGGGCCTTGATCCGCTCTAGGGTCTGGAGATTGACGGCCCCACCCAACGCACACGGAGCAAAGATATCGCAGGCCACGTCAAAGATCGCCTCGGGCGCAACGATGCTGGCGCCGGTGCGCTCGGCTACAGCCTTGAGATTGACCTCATTGACGTCGGTGATCACGAGCTTGGCCCCGGCCTTGGCCAGATGGTCACACAGATAGCCGCCGACGTGCCCGACGCCCTGCACCGCAATGGTCAGGCCCGACAGATCGTCACTACCGAACACTTTTTGGGCGACAAGGCGGGTGCCGCGATAGACCCCGTCCGCCGTCACCGGGCTGGGATCGCCCGATGAGGCCGGGGTGCCTTCGAGACCGGCCACATATTGGGTGGTGCGGCGCGAGCAGGCCAGATCTGCCGGGGACACCCCGACGTCTTCGGCGGTCCAATAGGCCCCGCCCAGGCGGTCTACGGCGCGGCCAAAGGCTTCGAACAGTTCCGGGGTCTTTTGTGTGCGGGAATCGCCAATGATCACCGACTTGCCACCGCCCAGCTCCAGATCCGCCACAGCGTTCTTATAGGACATGGCGCGCGACAGGTTCAGCGCATCATCCATGGCCGCCTGTTCGCTGGCATAGGGCCACATCCGACAACCGCCTGCCGCCGGACCGCGCGCGGTCGAGTGCACGGCAATAATCGCCTTCAGCCCGGTTTTGTCGTCATGAAACACATGAACGCTTTCGTGAGCCTCGAAAACCGGAGAATCGTACACAGCCATTGTCTTGATGACCCTTTTTGGGGTGAAACCTGCGCCTCCCCTACGCCCACGCTTTGGTACTGACAAGGGGGCGGCCGTTACAAATTAGACTGAATTGTAACGGCCCCGAACGACCATGGGGTTTCGTCAGTTTTCCCCCAGATCGTCATCGTCAAAGTCTTCGAGCGAAGCGGCACGCGGCGCAAACTGAATGCCGTTCTGAAGCTCTTCGGCGCTTAAAGCACGCACGCGATAGATCCCCTTGAGCGGCTGGGCCGGATCAAACGGCTTACCCTTTCGCAGAATCACCAGCTTGCCTTGCCGCGCCAGGCCCAGGATATGGCCGCGAATCTGAGGCAAGCGCCGACGCCAGGCTTCCGGATCGAAGGCTTTCGCCACATCAGACGGGTTGATTGAGCGATTTTCCCCAGCCGCAGCCAGTTGCGAGAACAGAATATCGTCAAGTGTCTGGGTCACAGGCAAAGTCTTTCTTTGGAGAGCGATTGTCACCGTACCATGACAGAGCCCGTCACAAATCAGAAGTCTTCCTGAAACGTCATTTTTCGCCCGCTCAGCACGGCCCGCCACAGACCAACAAGAGCCGCGCTATATATCATTTGTAACGAAAATATTTCGCGCATTATTATCTTTGATCATAAACACACGGCGTTATGGCCGCAAAACCCTTAAAATGACGCACCCCAACGGCAAATTGAATTCGTTGCAAAACCGCCACAATTCACGTGATTGGCGTTAAGTTTAAGATCGTCATGTAAAAATTTTCCAACAAACTTAAGGATTTTTGCCGTATGTCCGCTCCCACGTCTGCGTTCATTACAGACTTGTAAGGGAAAGAAACCACGACGATGCAGAGCATTCGCACCCTTTTGACCGGGACCACGGCCCTGGCTGGAATCTGCCTTTTCACCGCCGTTGCCACCCCGGCCATGGCCCAACAGCAGCCGGTTAGTGCAAACACTGAACAGGTTCAGGAAGTCGTTGTCACCGGCTCGCGCATCAAGCGCCGTGAGCTGAGCTCGACCCAGCCGATCCAGACGATCACCGCGGCGGATGTCGACAACAAAGGGTTCACCAACGTTGCGGATGCCCTGAACGCGATCCCGACCGCCGGTGTCGGCGTGACCCCGACTGGCGACGCCAATGCCTTCAGCACCGGCCGGAACTTCGTCAACCTGTTTAACTTGGGCAGCCAGCGCACCCTGACCGTGATCAACGGTCGCCGGGTGGTCGGCGGCAACCCCTCGGGCCTGTTCACCAGCGGTGGCGCGGGCATGCAGGTGGACTTCAACACCATCCCGACCGCTTTTATTGACAAGATCGAGACCATCCAGGCTGGCGGCGCCGCCGTCTATGGCTCGGATGCCATTGCCGGCGTGGTCAATGTGGTGCTGAAAAAGCGTTACAATGGCGCAGAACTCGATGCCCAGTACGGCGTCTCGTCCAAGGGCGATGCCGAAAACTATCGCCTGCGCGCCAGCATCGGGGAGTCGTTCTTTGATGACCGCCTGAACCTCGCCGCCAGCTACGAATTCAACGAAACCAAGGCTCTGCTGGCTTCGGATCGTGATTATCTGGCCCAGGCCTGTTTCTTTTCCAACAATCCGAATGACACGGGGCCCAAGGATGGCGCTCCGGCTCAGATCGGCTATTGCGACCGCCGCAACAACACCATCACGGCGGGCGGTGCTCTGACCGACGCCACGGGCAAGCTGGTGGAAGCCAATGGCCAGTTCTTTGGGTTTAACACCAAGGGCGCTCTGGTGGGCCTGAACAGCGGCATCAAGCGGGCCAATTACCTCTATTCCGGCGGTGACGGGCTCTATCTTCCGGCCCTGACGGCGCTGCAAACCCCGGTCAAGCGTCACCTGTTCACAGCCATGGTGAATTATGACCTGAGCGACGACATTCACCTCAGCTCCAGCGTCTTCTACAACACCACCGACGCCACCGAGCCGGTAAACCAGCCGGTCTATAACACCACCCAGTTCGGTGGGATCGGCACCACCTCGGGGGCGTTGCGCCTGTCGCTGGACAACCCGTTCCTGACGCCGGAAGCCCGCGCCGCGATTGCCGCCCGTCTGCCCGCCGGAGCAACGCACTTTGGTGTCAACCGCGCCTCGTCTGACCTCGTGGGCGGCAACAATGCCACCGACTCGACCTCCGAAACCCTGCGTGTCAATGCGGCGGTTGATGGTCGCTTCTCGGCCTTTGAGCGGGACTTCAACTGGAACCTGTTCGGCTCCTATGGCCAGTCCGAAGGGACCTTTAGCCAAGTCCAGTATCACCGCGACCGCTTTAACTTCGCGCTGGATGCCACCAAGGACGCCAGCGGCAAGATCGTCTGTGCCGACGTCACTGCCCGCGCCAATGGCTGCCAGCCGCTGAACCTGTTCGGCAATGGCCTGGCCTCCAAAGAAGCCCTCGCCTATATCCGCGGCGACTATGTCAACGACTTCGAGATCCGCCAGACTCTGTTCAGCGGCACCTTCGGCGGCGATCTGATTGAGCTGCCGGCCGGTTGGGCCAACTTCTCCTCGACCTATGAGTACCGCAAGGAAGAAGCCAGCTTCACCCCCAATGAATTTGCGGGTAAGGGTCTTGGCCGGTCAGCGGCGATTGCGACCCTCGACGGCGGCTACACCACCAAGGAGCTTTCGGTCGAACTGCTGGCCCCGCTGGTGTCGCCGGACTTCAACTGGCCGCTCGTGCACCGTCTGGAAGCCGAAGGCGCCTACCGCAAGATCGATAACTCGCTCGCGGGTAAGGACGAAGCCTGGAC
>DAITMY010000184.1:0-5220 GCA_036834925.1 Asticcacaulis sp. | reverse complement strand
CGCCGGGACCGTTGTCCGCGACACGAATCTGCACCAAGCCCTCATCAATCTGCGCCTTAAGGCTCAAGACCCCCGCGTCTGGTCGCGCATCCCGCAAGACCTGGGCTGCGTTGCGGATGAGATTGACGAGTATACGGTGTAGCTGCTCCGGATCTGCGGGCAAGGTTAAGGCATCCGGCACGTCAAGGCGAATGTCCAAACCTGCTGGGCGGGCTTCCGGATCCAACCCGCAATCCTCTAGGGCCGCATGCACGAGCGGCAACAGCGCGACAGTCTGGATCTGCGGCGCTGGCTCTTCCGACCGGCTGTAATTCAGCACATTTTCAGCCAGCTGCAGCGCTCTGTCTAGCGCACGCTCCAGCCGCGGCAAGGCCTGGGCCACGCGCGGATCGCCGGAGGCGGCCAAGCGATCCGAGGCCATCTGGGCTGCCGTCAGCATGTTGCGTAGGTCATGATTAATCTTAGCGACCGCTTGGCCGAGAGCCGCCAGACGCGTCTGGGCCTTGAGAGCCTGACGCACCTCATCCTGCATCTGGGCCAATTCCAGTTCGATGTGACCGATTTCATCAGCCCGTCCCGACAGTCCCGGCGTCGCCGCCGCATCGGTCGGATTGGCGCGGAATTTTTCGATAGACTGGGTCAGTTTCTGAACGGGGCGTACAATAAAGAAGGCCAGGGCCGCATAGACCATCCCCCCAGCGGCGCCGGAGATCAGCAGCGTGAGCCCCAAAATGCTGACAAGATAGTTGGTCAGCTCAGCTTTGAGCGGTCGGGCTGGGACCACGATTTCAATAAATTCTCCGGGTCGCACACGGGGCTTGGCCATGACCCGGATGAGCCGCGCCTCCGTTCCGGCAAACGTCTGCCAGGGGGCCGCGAGGCGACCGAACGTATCCTGTTGTCGCAAATCAATAAAGTCCGGCGTGGTGGTGATCCTTTGCGGGGCCTGCATCAGACGGCGTGCCCCATCGACTTGAAAGGCCACCGCTTCCACACCGGCCCCACGCAGAAGCTGGCGCGCCAGTGTCTCGGTCACGCGATTGTCCGGGGCCGCATCCAAAGCGAGTGAGGCAATCTCGGCCTGACGCAGCCGGTCCATCAACCAGCTTTCCTGAAACGCCGCCAAAGAGGGAATGAGAATAAAGGTTTCAACCGCGAGAACAAAGACAACGGTCAGCCCAAACAACTGAGCGGACAGGCCTTTGTGCCAGACAACACCGTCCGGACGCTGACGCGCAAAGAAAAACAGTCGATGCCGCAGCGACGCCAGCGCTCGCCACGCCTTACCGATCAAACCCGCTCGGGCTCCCTCCATCGGTAAATCCGGCATCATGCCGAGCCTCTCATGACGCGTCTCCCGGTCGCGTGGACCCAGCGCCTGACCCGGCAGACACTGTCTTGTCACTCAGACCGCTTACGGACTACTTTATACACCCGGACCGGGCAAGTCCCGTCTGTAATGCAAAGGGTTTTGGTTTTTTCAACGCTCAGGCTTGGCCAAGACTCTGATCCGACTCTGGTTTTCGGGACAAGCCTGAGGACGACGTGGCAAAAGAATCTGCGGCGAACTGGACCTTAGACCCCGCCGGGCGTTGACAAGGGGCCGGTCATGGCTTATCCACCCGCCTCTTTTCGACGACTGCCCCAACCCGGAGCAGCCAACTTTGACACGGAGCGACCAGCGTGAAGCGGACTTATCAACCGAGCCGTCTCGTGCGCAAGCGCCGTCACGGTTTCCGCACACGGATGGCCACCAAGAATGGCCAGAAGATTGTCGCGCGTCGCCGTGCCAAGGGCCGCAAGCGCCTGACGGCCTAGCACTTGTTATGACCGGCGATACAGATTCTGTGTCGCCGGTTGTATTCTACTCGATGAAAACCCTCACCCGACGGGCAGAGTTTTTGGCCGCATCTAAGGCTGAAAGCCAAGCGCGTGGGGCTGTTGTCGTTCAGGCTCGTGCCCGTCATGACGACAGCGCCCATATCGGTATCGGCTATACGGCGACCCGCAAGATCGGTGGGGCCGTGATCCGCAACCGGGCCAAGCGCCGCCTTCGCGAAGTGGCCCGCACCCTTCTACCGCTTTATGGCCTTGCCGGACATGACTATGTGTTCATTGCCCGGGCCGGAACCCCAGACCGGGAATGGTTGCGTTTGCTTGACGACGTGAAAAGCGCCCTGATAAGGCTCGGTCAGACAAAACCGGGGCGGACCCAGGACAAACACCCCTTGCCCCCCACTGAACGACCTGACGGCGTGTAAGCCTGCGCCCCACCCCTGAGCAAAGATGTTTTTCGATGCAGAGTGAAAACACCCGCAACACGGTTATTTTCATCATCCTGTCGATGGTGATCCTGATCGGCTACCAGATCTTTGTGCTGGGACCGCAAGCGGAAAAAGCCAAGGCCGCCCGAGCCAAAGACGCCGCCGCAGCCGCCCAGATGCAGGGGGCTGTCCCAGGGGCGGCACAGGTACCGGGCCTTATTGCACCGGGCCAGCCGGTCAGCCGAGACATCGCCGCAGGCCTGAACCCGCGCGTGCCGGTCGAAACGCCGTCGTTCAAGGGTTCGGTGTCGCTGACGGGCGCTCGGATCGATGACCTATATCTCAACAAATATCGCGAGACCCTGAAAAAGGACGCCCCGGCGGTAGAGCTGTTCCGCCCTGAAGGGGCTGAGCACGCCTATTTCGCGCAGCTCGGCTGGGTGGGCCAGAATGTTCCGGACCTTCCCGGAGCGAATACCCGCTGGCTGCGGGCCTCGGGGGATATCCTCAAGCCGGGCGCGCCGCTGGTGCTGACCTATGACAATGGCAAGGGCCTGAGCTTTACCCGTGAAATCTCGGTGGACGACAAATACCTGTTCACCATCAAGGATACGGTCACCAACCGCAGCGCGGGTGCCATCACGCTCGCCCCCTATGGGTCGGTCCAGCGCCAAGGTGTGCCCAAGGATCTTGGCAAGAACATGATCTTGCACGAAGGCGGCATCGGCGTGTTCGATGGCAAGCTCGAGATGGCCAAGTATGACGACTGGAAAAAGAAGCGCCTGATCGAGCAGACGTCGACCGGCGGCTGGATGGGCATTACCGACAAGTACTGGCTCGCGGCCCTGATCCCCAACCAGAATGCCAAGCTGACCGGCACCTTCCGAGTCACAGATACCGCCAACCTCAGCATCAACGAAGCCGGTTACATTGGGGCTCCGCGCACGATTGCCGCGGGCATGAGCCACAGCGAGACAACCCACCTGTTTGCCGGAGCCAAGCGCGCCGAGGTTCTGGAAGCCTATGGCAACCAGCTTGGCACCCCACGCCTCGACTCGGCGATCGACTGGGGTAACTTCTGGTTCTTAACGCGCCCACTGTTCTGGCTGTTGGATCAGTTCTTCAAGTTCACCGGCAACTATGGCGTGGCTATCATTCTGCTGACTGTGCTGACCAAGCTGGTCTTCTTCCCGCTGGCTAACAAGTCCTACGAGTCGATGTCCAAGATCAAAAAGCTGCAGCCGCAGGTGGACACGCTCAAGGCGCGTTACAAGGATGATGTGGCCAAGCAGCAGCAAGAAATGATGGCGCTGTATCAGCGGGAAAAGGTCAGCCCCCTGTCGGGTTGCTTACCCATGCTGGTGCAGATCCCGGTGTTCTACGCGCTCTATAAGGTTCTGTTTGTCACCATTGAACTGCGTCACGCCCCGTTCTTTGGCTGGATCCGCGACCTGTCGGATCGCGACCCGACGTCCTTTATCAATCTGTTTGGCTTGATCCCATGGGATCCAGCAATGACGCCGATAATCGGAGGCTTCCTCAATGGGCCGCTGCACATCGGGATCCTGCCGCTGGTCTATGGCCTGTCGATGTGGCTGCAAACGGCGATGAACCCGCCGGCGCAAGACCCCATTCAGCGCCAGATCTTTGCCTTAATGCCGATCCTGTTCACCTTCATCATGGCCCCGTTCGCATCGGGCCTGCTGATCTACTGGATCTGGAACAACATCCTGACCATTGCCCAGCAGTATTTCATCATGCGCCGCCTGCAGGTGGAGAACCCGATTGATGACTTCATTGCCAAGATCAAAGGCATGAGCGCAAAGGGAACGGTGTGACTGAAGATCTCGCGCCGGACTTGAACGCAAGCGAATCGGACGAGTCGCCTTACAGCGAAGCCTGTCTGGAAGCGGCACGGGTGATGTTTGCCCGGCCCGCCGTATTCATCATGGGCTGCGCCAAGATTGACCAGCTTCCGGCCGCGATCTTGCCGGAAGTCACCTTTGCCGGACGCTCCAACGTCGGCAAGTCGAGCTTGATCAATGCGCTGGTGGGACAAAAAGATCTGGCCCGCGCCTCGAACTCCCCCGGCCGGACGCGTGAAGTCAATTTCTTCATGGTGGACGAGCATCTGCGGCTGGTTGATTTGCCCGGCTATGGCTTTGCCCGCGCGTCCAAGGTCGATACCAAGAAGTTCCAGAACCTCGGGCGTGATTATCTGCGGGGCCGGGCCAGTTTGCAGCGGGCCTATCTGCTGATTGATGCCCGTCATGGGCTCAAGGCCGTCGACAAAGAGCCGATGGACGCTCTCGATAAGGCCGCAGTGAGCTATCAGATCGTTCTGACCAAGGCGGATAAGATCAAGCCCGCCGAGTTGGCCGCGGTCAAGGCGGCGACGGAAAAAGCCATTGCTCGGCGTCCTGCGGCGCACCCGGTGGTGCTGGTCACCTCATCGGAAAAAGGCCTCGGCATCCCCGAGCTGAGGGCGGAAATCGGCCTGGTTTGTGGCGTGATCGGCCCGGACGGTCTGATCGATCAAGGCCAGCCCTGAACAAGGCGGGCGGCAACCCAAACGGTAAAGCCGCCCAGCGCCAAAAACGGTCCAAACGGTAACCGGCCCTTGAGGTCCAACGGTGTCTGTCTGATCAGGCTGTGGGCTCCGGCAAACAGCAACGCCGACACCGCCGCGAGCAGCAGGGCATAGGGGAGCCCCTGCCAGCCGATCCAAAGGCCCAGCGCCCCTAAAAGCCGCGCATCCCCGCCGCCCAGTCCAGGATAACCGCGCACCCGCTCAAACAGGGCCGCGATCCCCGCCAGACAGGCAAAGCCGACCAGCCCGCCGATGAGTTGATCCTGTAAAGCGATGGCTCCGCTGAGCAGCCCCCAGACCAGCCCCCCGATCGCGAGCGGGATTGTAAGAACATCCGGCAACCACATCCGGGCGATGTCTACGCGG
>DAITMY010000183.1:0-5243 GCA_036834925.1 Asticcacaulis sp. | reverse complement strand
GGTTATTACACTTAATTTATAATTTAAAGGTGGTGCTGGGCAAGTTTAAGAGCCCGAACGCATGCATTCGGGCTCTCGGACTCTGGGTCTGTGAACTGAGCGCAGATCAGGCGGCGCGGACCCGTTGCAGGAAGGTGTCCACCTCCTGTCTCAGGGTTTCGGATTGCCGTCCCAGTTCGCGGGCGGCGCCATAGGCCTGTTCGGCGGCGGCCCCGGTCTCTGACGACCCTTCTAGGACGCTGGACATGCGCTCCGCGACGATATTGCTGTCCTTGGCCACGCTGGCGGTGGATTGGCCGATATCCTTGAGGGTCGCCACCTGCTCTTCAACGGCGGCAGAAATCGAGCTGGCGATTTCTGAAACCTCCGAGATGGTGGCGGTAATCCCGGCGATCGCCTGGACCGCGTCTTCGGTGGCGCGTTGGACGCCCTCGATCTGCCTGCCGATTTCGTCCGTGGCCTTGGCGGTCTGGCTGGCGAGGGTCTTGACCTCGGTGGCGACCACGGCAAAGCCCTTGCCCGCTTCGCCCGCACGGGCAGCCTCAATGGTGGCATTGAGCGCCAGAAGATTGGTCTGGCTGGCAATGTCCTGAATCAGGCTGACCACCGCCCCGATCTTGCCGGCGGCCTCCGACAATTCCCGCACGACGACGCTGGTCCGGGTCGCTTCGGACTCGGCGGTCTGAGCGACCGTGGCGGACTGGGCGGCCTTGTTGGCGATCTCGCTAACCGAGGCCAGCATTTCTTCGGTGGCGGAAGCGACGGCATGGATCGAATGGGCCGAGGCCTCGGCGGTACGGCTGACATCGCCCGCATCGCTGTTGGTCGATTTGGCCGTATGAGTCAGGGTCTCAGCCGAGGCCTGCATCTCGGTCGAGGCCGAGGCGACCCCATTGACGACCCCAAGGATGCTGGCTTCAAAGCTATCAGCGAGGCTGTGCATGGCTTCGCGTTTTTCCGCAGCGATCTTGTGCTGAAGGGCATCTTGTTCGGCCTTCAGCGCAATGACGGCTTCGGCGTTTTGTTTGAACACCTCAAGCGCCCGGGCCATGGCGCCGACTTCGTCCTTTCGACCGAGTCCAAACAAGGCAAAGTTCAGATCACCGGACGAGACCCGGCCCATTTGCTGGGTCACAGTATTGATGGGGTGCGCGATCAATTGCAGCGCGCCCATGATAACGGCCGCACAGATAACAATCAGTCCGATAATAACGGTGATTAGACTGCTGACTTTTTCGTCGGCCACTTGTTTGCTGATGGCGGCGGATTCCGCCACGACCGCGGCTTTTCGCGCCTCGGTCATGGTCGACATATCCTTCGAAAGCGCCGTCATCTGATCGTCGATTTGGGCCATTACAGCGAGCGTGCCGGTCATGTTGTTGACCCGGGCAGATGGCACCAGTTCCCGAATATAGGTGGCGTGGATGGCGTCAAAACGGCTTTTCAGGGCGTCAAATGTCGCGCGCTCTTCGGGAAGCAGCTGGACGACCTTGGCCTCAGCGGCGGTAAATTCGTCCTTGGCGGCTTGGATCTGGCGTTCGGCGGCATCACAGGCGGCGCTGGGGCAGGTGGCGTTGACCAATTCATAGGCCGCTTCGTTCATCCGGGGGATCGCCAGGTTCATTTCGATCAAGGCGGCGGTTGCCGGATACTGCTGGTCAACGATTTCGCTAAAACTCTGATCGACTCTGTCGATCTTGCTGGTCAGGAACAGAACCGCACCCAGGGCTGCGAGGCTGAGGCTGATGATGGCGGCCCCAATCTTTGGGGCGATTTTGATGTCTGAGACGGTCATGGCTCCTGCTCCTTTAGATCGAGCAAACACATGCCGATGTTAGTTTTGCCTAACTTAATGATTGTCTAAATTATTGATATCAATTTCATATTATCTATATTCACACGGTTTTTGCAAAGTAATAGGAAGTAATTCAGTAAGGGATTGCTTGTAGTGTAAGCTTTGGCAGATTAAAATATGAATATAATCTTTTTGGGGTTGGATCGTGTCCGTTTGAACGGCGCTAATCCGCCCCGTAGCTAAGCCACGGGGCGGCTGACACGGATCATCCGTGAATGGCGTGGCCGAGGGTCTTGAGCGCGGCTTCATGGAAGGCCTCACTCAAGGTCGGGTGGACATGGATGGTGCCGACGATGTCCTCGATCACGGCCCCCATTTCGACCGCTAGGGCAAATTCACCCGACAGCTCAGAGACATGTTGCCCAACGGCTTGGATGCCCAGAATGCGCCCGTCGCGCTTGTCCGACAGGATCCGCACAAAGCCCCCATCATTCCCGGCTTCCATGGTCAGGGCGCGGCCGATGCCGGCAAAGCCAAAGCTGGCGCTGGCCACATGCTCGGACTGGGCGGCGGCATCGAGCGGCCCCAGGCCCACGCTGACAATTTCTGGCTCGGTGAAGCAGACGGCGGCGATGGAATTGGGGGCGAAGGTGCGGGCCTTACCGGCAATGATCTCGGCGACCATCTCGCCTTGAGCCGAAGCCTTGTGCGCCAGCATCGGCTCGCCGACGAGGTCGCCAATGGCATAGACGCCCTTCATGCCGGTGCGGCACTGGTCATCGACCGCGACAAAGCGGCCGTTCATCGTCAGGCCCATGGCTTCAAGGCCCCAGCCCTCGGTGGCCGGTTTGCGGCCCACGGTCACGAGGATCTTGTCGGCGGGCAGGGTAAGGCTCGATCCGTCTGCCGTCTGGACCTTGAGTGCCGTGCCATCGTCCGACAGCCCCATGGCCTTGGCGCCGAGCAGGGTCGTGACCCCATGGCTATCGAGCCATTTTTTGACTGGATCGGTCAGGGCCTTGTCATAGAGCGGCAAGATGCGCTCCCCGGCCTCAACGATGGTCACCTCGGATCCCAGCTTGCGATAGGCGATACCGAGTTCCAGCCCGATATAGCCACCGCCGACCACCACCAGCTTTTGCGGTACTTCGGGCAAAGACAGGGCCTCTGTCGAAGAAATCACTCGCTCTCCAAACGGCAAGAACGGCAGTTCGACCGGCACCGAACCATTGGCTAGGATCACGTTGTCCGCGCGGATCAGGGTTTCCTCGTCCTTCGTCTGGACCACACAGGTCTTGGCGTCGCTGAAGCGGGCCCAGCCCTTGACCACCGTGACCTTGGCCTTTTTCAGCAGCATGCCGACGCCGCCGTCGAGCTTATCGACGATCCCGTCTTTCCAGGCCACGGTCTGGGCGAGGTCCAGCCGGGGCGCGCTGGCAAAAATGCCGAGGGTCCCGGCCTCGCTGGCCGCTTTTTTGACCGTTTCAAACTTGGCGGCGGCGTGGATCATGGCCTTGGACGGGATACAGCCCCGGATCAGGCAGGTGCCGCCGAGGCGGTCGGCCTCGACGACCACGGTCTGAAGGCCGAGCTGACCGGCGCGGATCGCCGCCACATAGCCGCCGGGGCCGCCGCCGATGACAAGCACCTGGGCGGTCAGGGCGGTGGGTGTGGGGGCCGATGAAGGGGTTTGCGACATGGGGCAGGTCCTGAGTAGAGTTATGGGTCTGTTATAGGAGGAGGGGATCACCAGATCCGGCGGATCCCAAACGCATCAAGGGCGGGGTCGCGTGAGAGCACGGGCAGGTCGTCACACAGGGACTGGGCCGCCAGCAGCCGGTCAAACGGGTCCCCATGCGGCTGAGGAAACGCCCCAGCCATCAGGGCGTGCTGTGTCGTGACGCTTAGGTGAGAAAAGCCCTGTTCAAATAGCCGCTCGTGATATACCGCGACCACATCCGCCGCCTGCGGCAGTTTGCCAAGCCGGTGCTTTGTCGCCAGCTCTAGCGCGCTGATACTGCTGACATAGACGTGGCAGTCGCCATACGACAGCACATCGTGAACGGCTTTGCTGACCTTATCGCCGTTCAACCACCACAACAGCACGTGGGTGTCGAGCAGGCACTGCCTCAGGTATTCCATCCGTCTAGCTCTTCCGGCGGCAAGGGTTCCCAGAACGCATCGGTGATCACAGCGCGACCTTTCATGGTTCCGGGACGGCGACGTTGCGGCCGGGCCTCGACGAGGGCCAGAGTGACGGCGGGGGCCTCGCCACGGGTGATGACGACCTCAATGCCCTGTTCGGCCTCGCGGAGGAGGCGCGCCAGATGCTTTTCGGCTTCGTCGACCGTGTAGAGATGGCGGATCCGCGTCATACTCTGATCTTACCGGGGAAAGGCCACAGGAACAAGGCGACGGCACTGGCCGGATGGGCCGGTGCCGCCTCCGGGCGTTACGCGATAAACAGGCTGGCGGGGTTTTCCAGCGCGCCCTTGACCCGCTGGATGAAGTCCGCCGCGTCATAGCCGTCCACGACCCGGTGATCGAACGACGACGACAGATTCATCATCTTGCGGATGACGACCTGGCCGTTCTGGACCACGGGGCGCTCAACGATCTTGTTGGGGCCGATGATCGCGACTTCCGGGTGATTGATCACCGGGGTCGTGACGATCCCGCCAAGGGGGCCAAGGCTGGTGATGGTGATGGTCCCGCCGGTCAGCTCATCGCGGCTGGCCTTGCCCGACTTGGCCGCCGCTGCCAGACGCGCGATCTCGGTCGACAGGTCCCACAGATCGCGGCTTTCGGCGTGACGAATCACCGGCACCATCAACCCGGCCGGGGTTTGGGCGGCAATGCCGCAATGGACGGCATCAAAGCGGGTAACCACGCCATTGTCGTCATCATAACGGGCATTGATCTGCGGGAAGTCCGGCAGGATCTTGACCAGCGCGCGGATAAAGAACGGCAGCACCGTCAACTTGGGCTGATCCGGCTTGCGGTTGGCGTTGAGATAGACCCGCAGGTCTTCCAGCGCCGTCATGTCCACTTCTTCGACATAGGCGAAATGCGGGATGCGGCGCTTGGCCTCCTGCATCTTGACCGCGATCTGGCGGCGCATGCCCATGACCTTGATGTCTTCGGTTCCGGGACGCAGGGCATAGAGCGGATTGGCTGAGCCGTTGGCTGTCGGAGCCTGGGGCACAGCGCCGTTGGCAATATAGGCATCAAGGTCGCCATGCTCGATCCGGCCGCCGGGACCAGAGCCGGGCACGAACTGGAGGGCAATCCCCAGCTCAAAGGCGCGTTTGCGCACTGCCGGGCTGGCCAGGGGCTTCAGGGATGCATCGCGCGCCACCGGATTGCGGGCCACCGGCGCGGGCGCAGCCTTGGCCACATGGGCCGGGCTCGGAGCCGCGGACGGTGCCGGTGCGGGCGGGGCCACAGG
>DAITMY010000182.1:0-5271 GCA_036834925.1 Asticcacaulis sp. | reverse complement strand
AAGGCGGCGAACTCGGTCTGGGTCAGCTTGGTGCCGAGCACCCACCCGGCCTTGGTCGCTTCGTCCCACGGTACGCCGATCAGCCAGGCCAAGGGCGCAAACACGAGGCTCAAGACGCGCTCGACCGTGATCGCCTCACCGCCGACATGCGGCAGGCCGGAGAGCATGACATTCACGAGCGCCACTAACGCCACAAACACGATCAGAATGGCCGAGATGTTCAACACCACCATCAGCCCGTCGCTGGTGCCCTTGACGATGGCGTCGATGGCGCTGTCGTACTTGAGGCCCGAGCTATAGTCGGCATAGGCTCCGCCCTCGCCCGGCTTTTCCGGGACCAGGATCCGCGCCAGCAGCACCCCTGCCGGGGCCGACAAGATCGAGGCCACCAGCACGTGGCTGGCGGCATTGGCCATCACCGGCTTGAGGATCAGGGCATAGGCGACCATGGTCGACCCGGCCACGGTCGCGAGGCCCACCACCATCAGCAGGAACATTTCCGAACGGCTGAGCTTGCTCAGATAGCCTTTGATGACAATCGGGCTTTCGATCATGCCCAGAAACACATTGACCGCCACCGCGAGGGCCGAGGCCCCGCCCAGTCCCAGAGTCTTTTGGAACAGATAGCCAAAGCCGCGGATCACCCATTTCAGCACGTTCCAATGCCAAAGCAGCGCCGACAGGGCCGAGATCACGAGGATCAGCGGCAGCACCTCAAAGGCGAACACGAACAAGGCGCCCTGGTTCTCAACGGCATAGGGCTGAGCCCCGCCGCCAAGGTAGCCGAATACGAACTGGGTGCCCTGGCGGGTCGCAATGGCGAGGCTGTCTACGGCGGTATTGATCCCATCCAGGATGAACCGCGCATCCGGAAACCCGAAAAACAGGAACACCAGACCGAGCTGCAGACCGATCGCCCCAAGGGTCAGTAAGATCGGGAACTTGCGCTTGTTCTCGGACAACAGCCAGCACAGCAGCAGGACAAACAGGATGCCGCCCAAGGACTGGGCATTGGAAAGTGAGAACATGCAAGCGTCCGCCTCTGGGCCAAAAGGCCGTAAACCCCATCGCCCCTGCGGGCGTTAGGAAACTGTCATACCGGGTTTTGCCGGATCCGCGTGATCTGACAAGTCCCCTCGTGCCTCAGGGGCATGTCCGCAGCGGTGATTTATCGCGAACGGGACCTTTGGGGCACAAAAAAGCCCGGCTCCGCGCGGAACCGGGCTTGATCGTTACTGAAATCAAAACCTAGGCCGAAGCCTTCAGCGCCAGCGGATCTTCACCGCGCACGAGGCGGTCATAGGCGCTCCCGAGGGTCTCGCAGACCACGCCGGGGGTAAAGCTATACTCGCCGATCTGGCCCACCGGGGTCACTTCGGCGGCGGTCCCGGTCAGGAAGCACTCGCTGAATTGGCTGAGCTCTTCGGGCAGGATATTGCGCACGATCACTTCATAGCCGTGCTGCTGGGCCAGATCGATCACCGTGCGGCGAGTGATCCCGTCGAGGATCCCATCCACATGCGGCGTATGAATCACGCCGTCCTTGATAAAGAACACGTTTGCTCCGGTGGCTTCGGCCACATAGCCGCGCCAGTCGAGCATCATGGCGTCCGAATAGCCGTCACGCTCCGCCGCATGCTTGGACAGGGTGCAGATCATGTAAAGACCGGCGGCCTTGGACGCGGTCGGGGCGGTGGCCGGATCCGGGCGGCGGTATTTGGCCCAGTTCAGGCGGATGCCTTTCTTCTTGGTTTCCGCATCGAAATAGCTCGGCCAGGCCCATACGGCGATGGCCACATGCACGCGAGTATTCTGGGCCGACACGCCGATCTGCTCCGGCCCCCGGAACGCCACCGGGCGGATATAGCAATCGGTCAGACCGGCCTTTTCACAGGCCGCGATGGTCGCCGCATCGATCTCTTCGACGGTATAGGGGATGGTAAAGTCCAGAAGCTCCGCCGAGCGGAACAGGCGCTCGGTGTGCTCACGCAGCTTAAACACCTTGCCGTTATACATCCGCTCGCCCTCGAACACCGACGAGCCATAGTGCAGCGCATGCGTCAGCACGTGAGTCTTGGCTTCGCGCCAAGGAACAAATTCACCGTTGAGCCAGATGAAGCCGTCACGATCATCGAACGGAACGAGTGCCATTGGATAAAATCTCCCTATTTCGGGCGAAAGGATAGACGCTTGTTGCGCGCAGAGGTCAAGCCGTGCAGCAACTTTTTCAAATTCCTGTAACAGAGCATGGCCTTGACGTCGCTTCCGCTTTAGAAAAAGTGATCGTCTGTCCGCAGCGGATTCTGCGAAAGGTCCCGGCATGAGCCTGTCCGATACCACTGCCCGTCACCTTCTGGTCGTTGACGACGATGACCGGTTGCGCAGCCTGTTGAAAGAGTTCCTGACCCGGGCCGGGTTTCGGGTCACGGCCGCCGCTCACGCCGATGCCGCCAAGCGGCTGTTACAGCTCTTGGATTTCGATCTTCTGATCGTCGATGTGATGATGCCGGGCGAGGATGGCTATAGCCTGACCCGCTGGCTACGCACCCAGGGGACCACCCCGGTGATGATTCTGACGGCACGCGGCATGCCCGATGACCGGATCCAAGGCTTAAGCCTCGGGGCCGATGATTATATGTCCAAGCCGTTCGAGCCCCAGGAATTGCTGTTGCGGATCGAGGCGATTTTGCGCCGCACAGGCACCCGGCCCAATGGCCCGCGCACCGTGCAAATGGGCGACTACAGCTTTGATTTGGAACGGCTCGAACTCAGCCGCGACGGGGCCCTGATGCGCCTGACCGAGGCCGAGGCGCAGCTTCTGAAAATCCTCGCGCTTAAAGCCCATGCGCCGGTAGACCGGATGGATCTGGCCCGCGACAGCGCCGATACCACGGGCCGCGCGGTGGATGTCCAGGTGACACGCCTGCGCCGCAAGATCGAGACTGACCCGCGCAATCCGCGCTACCTCCAAACCGTGCGGGGCATCGGCTATATGCTCGCCCCGGACTGAGGGGCCGCCTTTGCGTTATCGCTTGCCCCTGCCCCTGCCCTTTCGCCGCCTGCTGCTGAAATGGTGGAAGCGCAATGTGCCCCACAGCCTCTGGGGCCGGGCGCTGCTGATCATCGTCTTGCCCGTGGCCTTGATGCAGGTCGCCGTGACCTGGGCCTTTTTTGATGCCCATTGGGAAACCGTCACCGCCCGGCTGTCCGAGGGTCTGGCGGGGGACGTGGCTTGGGCGGTCGAAAGCTACAAGGATGATCCGACCCCAGAAAATATGGCCGTGATCGCCGACCGGGCCGAGCGCTCTATGCAGCTGTCCATTGTCTTGCAACCGGGCAAGACCATCCCCGAGCGACGACGTCAGGCCTTGTTTGCAGCCTTGGATCGCTCGCTCAAACGCGCCCTGACGGCCCGGCTGGATGACCCGTTCTGGTTCGATACCACCCGCTATCAAGCCTATGTGGACATACGGGTTCAGGTGCCCGAAGGGGTGATCCGGATTATTGCCCCGCGCGACCGCGCCTTTGCCACACGGGGACATATTTTCGTCCTTTGGCTGGGTGGGGCCACGCTCTTGCTGACCACAGTCGCGATCCTGTTTATCCGCAATCAGGTCCGCTCGATTGAGCGTTTGGCCGATGCGGCCGAAGCCTTTGGCAAGGGCCTTGAAGCGCCCAATTTCAAACCGTCCGGCGCCCTCGAAGTCCGCCGCGCCGCTCAGGCCTTTTTGGACATGCGCGCCCGGATAGTCCGGCACATCGATCAGCGCACGACCCTGCTGGCTTCGGTCAGTCATGACCTGCGCACCCCCCTGACCCGCATGAAGCTGGAACTGGCCCTGTCCCCGCCCTCACGCACAGTCGATGAACTCAATCAGGATGTGCGCGAAATGGAGCACATGATCGACGAGTATCTGTCCTTTGCCCGGGGCGAAAGCGGTGAAATCTCGTCGGTCGTCCGGCTCGACAGCTTCTGCCGCGACCTCGCCTTGCAGATTCTTCGCAATGGCACGCGCGGGGAATTGCGCCTCAGCCTGCCTGAGGGCCTCCCCATCAGCGTGCGCCCCATCGCCATGCGACGCGCCCTTAGCAATCTCATCCTCAATGCCATGGCGGTGGCCGGCCTTGTTCGACTAAGCGCCGAAGTGCGCGAACACAGCCTGAAAATCTTGGTCGATGATAATGGTCCCGGCATTGCCCCGGATCAATACGAAGAAGCCCTGAAACCCTTTTCGCGCCTAGACCCCTCCCGCAATCAAAATACCAAGGGCGTTGGCTTGGGCCTTGCGATTTCACAAGACATTATTAGGGGCCATGGGGGCGACCTCAGCTTGAGCCAAAGCCCATTTGGCGGTCTTCGTGTCACGATTTCCCTGCCCCGTTGATCGCGCCAGTGGTGTTGTTGACAAGCCTTCGCGTCAGGCGCATGCTTGTAAGGATTAATTCATTCAGGGAGTGTTGTTATGCGCGCCGTTGCGATGATGTCATTTCTGGCCCTAACGGCCACTTTTACCGCAATCCCGTCGCCCCATAACGCTGTCGCCATGGCGGCAGCTCCGGCGGGCCTGTCTGTTGCCTTTGACCCAAGCCTCTCGCGACCGGACAGCCCGATCGGCCAACCGGAAATGGCTGAAATTACTCAGAGAATCCGTGAAACCGTCTCGCGCCGCCTAGAGCGGGAACAAGTTGCCTTCACGGCCTTGAATATCTGGGTTGTGAACCTCAAACCCAATCGCCCGACCATGACTCAGATACGGCTCAATCCGTCGCTGTCCTATTCGAGCCATGGTCTTGGGGGGGCACATTTCCAAGCCCAAATGACCCTGTCCAATGGTCGGGTCGTTCGGGTCGAGAGCCAGCACTTTGGTCACGACATCATCCAAGCCCAAACGTTCACGACGTGGACGGATGCTGACAAAGCGATTGATTGGCTGGCCGACGATCTCGTTAAAGCGTCGAAATCATCGGTCTAGGCTGCACCGCGCTAAAGCCCTCGGCTGAATTGCGGCATAAGCCGCATCAGCCTTGGGTTAGCTGAGTTCTTTAGCGCGATTGTGAGCCGCGCGTGCGGCTGTTTCAATCAGAACATTCAGGCTCTGCCCGGCTCCACGCAACACCTTGAGCGCCGCTTCGGTGGTGCCGCCGGGCGACGCCACCTGACGGATCAGGTCTTCCGGCTCGCGCCCGGTCTCATCCATCATCCGCGCCGCACTGATGACCGTGGCCCGCGACAGGGTTTTGGCTTCTTCCGGGCTGAGATCAAGCTTAAGG
>DAITMY010000181.1:0-5287 GCA_036834925.1 Asticcacaulis sp. | reverse complement strand
CCCTTTGCCTATCGGTCGGCTGAAGACCTGCTGGCCATGGGACAGACCAGCGGCAAGACCATTGCCGAAATTGCCCTTCTGAACGAGAGCACAACGCGGCCCGAGCTGGCGGTGCTGGCGGACCTCGACAAGATTGCCAATGTTATGTTCGCCTGTATTGACCGGGGCTTGACCCAAGACGGGCGTCTGCCCGGGGGGCTCAAGGTCGAGCGCCGCGCGCGCAAGATCATGGATAGTCTCCAAGCGGACCGCTCTCGCAATCTGCGCTCCCCCAACGAAGTGATGGACTATGTGTCTGTCTTTGCCATGGCGGTGAATGAGGAAAACGCCGCCGGCGGGCGAGTCGTCACGGCCCCCACCAATGGCGCAGCAGGCGTGGTTCCGGCGGTGTTGCGTTATTACCGCGATTTCTGCGATGGCGATGTCAACGGCCTGCGGACCTTCTTGCTGGCGGCGACGGCGATTGGCGGGATTATCAAACGCAATGCCTCGATTTCCGGGGCTGAGGTCGGGTGTCAGGGCGAAGTGGGCTCGGCTTCGGCCATGGCTGCGGCGGGACTGGCTGCGGCCTTGGGCGGCTCCAATGAGCAGGTCGAAAACGCCGCAGAGATCGCCATGGAGCATCATCTGGGCATGACCTGTGATCCCATTGGCGGCTTGGTCCAGATCCCCTGTATCGAGCGCAATGCGTTCGGGGCCATCAAGGCGATCAATGCAGCGTCTCTGGCCCTGCGCGGCGACGGGACGCATTTCGTCAGTTTGGATCAAGTGGTTGAAACCATGCGCCAGACTGGCCTCGATATGAACACCAAATACAAGGAAACCTCCCAAGGCGGTCTGGCCGTGAACGTCACGGAGTGCTGACTGGCTTCGGGGGACAGAGGGAGGAAACCCGATGACCCGTTTGCTGATTTCTGCGGCGGCTTTGGCGCTACTGACTGGCTGCGCCAGCCTGATGCCCGGCACGACCGAAACCCCGGCTGCGGCCACCCCCGTGGCTCCGGTGGCCGAAGCCCCGACGTCCGTGGCGGCCCCGACCGCTGACGAGGCTAAGGCCTATGTCATGGCCGCAGAAACGCGACTGGCGGAGCTTGGCGAATACGCCGCGCGCGTGGCCTGGGTGCGGGCGACTAATATCACCTTTGATACCATGTGGCTGGAAGCCAAGGCCAATGCCCAGCTGACCGAAGAGGGCGTCAAGTTTGCCATGGGGGCGGCCCGGTTCAATGACACTCCGGTTGATGACGAAACCCGCCGTAAGCTGAATCTGCTCAAGCTCTCACTCGTGCTTCCAGCCCCCGATCGGGCCGGCGCGGCGACGGAAATGGCTGAGCTGTCGACGCGTCTGGACTCTACCTATGCCACGGGCAAGTTCTCCTATAAGGGCAAGTCGATCACGCTCGACGAAGCGTCCCAGTTGCTGGCGGTGTCGCGTAACCCGGAAGAGACCAAGGCGCTTTATGAGGGTTGGCGCACCGTTTCGCCGGTGATGAAAGCGGACTATGCCCAGCTGGTGAAGCTGGCCAATGAGGGGGCAAAGGGCCTCGGGTTCAAAGATACTGGCGCCCTTTGGCGGTCGGGCTATGACATGGACCCGGATGCCTTTGCCGGTGAAACGGACCGTTTGTGGCAACAGGTCGAGCCCTTCTACAAAAACCTGCACTGCTACGTCCGCAAGCAACTCAATGCTCGCTATGGCGACAGCATCCAGCCGCGCACGGGGGCGATACGTGCCGACCTTTTGGGCAATATGTGGTCGCAGCAATGGGGCAATGTCTATGACGTGGTCGCTCCCAAGACCCGGTCTAAGTCCAAGGGGGTCGATCTCGACAAGCTGCTGGTCAAAAAGGGCTATACACCGCTGAAAATGGTCCAGACGGGTGAGGCGTTCTATACGTCGCTCGGTATTGCCCCACTGCCCCAGACCTTCTGGGACCGCTCGATGATAACGCGTCCCAAGGATCGTGAAGTGGTGTGCCATGCCTCGGCCTGGGATCTCGATAACCGCGACGATATCCGCATCAAGATGTGCACGCAGGTCAATGCCGATGACTTCCGCACGGTGCACCACGAATTGGGCCACAACGTCTATCAGCGCGCCTACAAGGATCAGCCGTTCTTGTTCAAGAATGGCGCCAATGATGGCTTCCACGAAGCGATCGGGGATTTTGTGGCCCTGTCGGCCACGACCCCAGCCTATCTCAAGCAGATCGGTTTGCTGGACAAAATGCCGGTCGCCAATGCCGATGCTGACCGCGAGTACTTGCTGCGGATGGCGCTCGACAAGATCGCCTTCCTGCCGTTCGGGCTGTTGGTCGATAAGTGGCGTTGGGATGTCTTCTCCGGGAAAACCCAACCCGACCAGTACAACGCCCGTTGGTGGGAGCTGGTCCAGCAGTATCAGGGCCTGAAGCCACCTTCAGCACGTCCAGCAGACGCCTTTGATCCGGGTGCGAAGTATCACGTGCCGGGCAACACGCCCTATATGCGTTACTTCCTGGCGCATATCCTCCAGTTCCAGTTCCACCGCGCCGCTTGTCAGCAGGCGGGTTGGAAAGGGCCGTTGCATGAATGCTCGGTCTATAACCAAAAAGACGTTGGTGAGCGCTTTAACAAGATGATGGAAATGGGCCAGTCGCGCCCGTGGCCTGAAGCGCTGGAAGCCTTTACCGGTCAGCGCGAAATGGATGCCAGCGCCGTCAGTGAGTATTTTGCGCCGCTCAATAGCTGGCTCGTTGAGCAAAACAAGGGCGAAAGCTGCGGCTGGTAAGAGCCGCGACGGATCTGAACCGCACCCGCTGGCATAATGCTGGCGGGTGTTGCGTCTAAGCTGCGACTTCCGGGTCTATGACAACCAGATCATCTTCCGGTTCGAGCGCATTCAGAACCGCCCGCAAAAGAACATCCGCCGCTAACGGTTTTGTCAGGTGCGCATCGGCCCCTGCGGCCCGTGAGCGCCGTTCATCTTCGGGCATGGCGTTGGCCGTCAGCACATAGATCGGGGTGTGAGGCTGGTGTGTTTCGGTCTCGTAACGCCGGATTTCCTGAATAGCCGTCAAGCCATCCATTACGGGCATCTGCATATCCATCAGCACCAGATCAAAGGTCTCTTTCTTAAAGGCCTCGACGGCAAGCGCACCATTTTCAACAGAGATGAGTTCAAGGCCCGCCCCATCAAGGATCAACTCCACGACCCGACGGTTCGCAGGGTGATCTTCGGCCAGAAGAATGCGTGGGCATCGGCTCTCGGTGGTCCAGTCGGTCAGATCTTCCGTTGCAATGTCACGGGGTTCCACGGAGGGACGACCAGAGGGGGCTGTCGCAACCCGGTCCTCTGTCTGGGGCAAGGGCAGTCTAACGGTAAATGTGGCCCCAACGCCGGGCTGTCCATCGGCCGTTATGGTGCCTCCCATCATGTCTGCAAGAGAGCGTGAAATCGACAAGCCAAGGCCCGTGCCGCCAAACTTTCGGGTAATGGTGTCATCGGCTTGTTGGAAGCGATCAAACAGACGCGCTTGGGTCTCTGCGTCAAAGCCAATGCCTGTATCACGCACCTCTATGGTTACCCAATCGTCTGCATCCGCGCGTGCCAAGATCGCGATCTGGCCATGATCCGTAAATTTTATGGCATTGTTCAAAAGGTTGCTGACAATTTGCTTCAGGCGCAGATCGTCACCGATCCGATTGGCATTGAGCTTCGGATCAATGTCCATTTCAAGCGTAAGGCCTTTTTCATTCAGCTTGCCTTGAAACAGCATAGCCGATTGCGTGATCAGGTCGGCAGGATTGAAGCTTTCCTGAACCAGTGTCAGTCGCCCGGCCTCGATGCGCGCAATGTCAAGAATATCCCCCAACAGTCGCGTCAGGGTGCGCGAGGAAACCTCGATCAGATCCACCATTTCGGCTTGCTGTGGGTTTAATGCCGTCCGTTTCAGCGCCCCAGCTATCCCCAAAACACCGTTCAGGGGTGTGCGGATTTCATGGCTCATATTGGCCAAAAAGGCACTCTTAGCTGTGTTGGCCGCTTCTGCGGCGTTACGGTCGCGTTGGGCATTCAACTCCATCTGTTTACGCTCAGTAATGTCTTGCAAGACACCAATAATGCGTTGGGGCGTCAGATCGGCGTTACGCTCAAGGATGGCAGAGGCCTGGACCCACGACAGATCACCCTTTCTGTTAAATTGGCGATATTCGCAGCGATAGGGCGTTCCGTGGTCAATATGCTCCAACCAAGCCTTGGTAACACGGTCCCTATCGTCGGGATGAAGAGAAAGAATAAACTGCTCAAATATAAGTTCATATTCTTTGGGAGGTGTGACAGCGCGGTTGCATCCATGTTCGTAGTGTTTTAATTGTTTTGAGCTGTAATCATATTCCCATATTGTTATGTCGGCGATATCAACGGCAAGCTGTAGTCTGGCTTCATTGGCTGCGCTTGCTTGTTTTACTTCAATATCGGCGCTAATATTTTCAGTCATCATGACAATGCCGCCAAGTTTTTCCGTATCGGCGTACCAAGGTCGGCATTCCCACTTGAGCCAAACCGTCTTGTTGTCCGCGTCCATATAGGGAACGAGCGATTTAATGACGGTTTGATCAGCCAGGCTGGATTTCAAAGCTTGGGTCCAGTCGCCGGGCAAGTGCTCAAAAAGAGTGTCGGCGTGGTGACCCAGAATTTTGTCGGATGATAACATAAGGTCATGCGCCCAACGCTGACTGGCCCGAACCAAGCTCAGCTGTGTATCAAACATTGCCAAACCGACGGGAGCATCCTGAAGGAACGTCCGAAGCATCTCGGTTTTGGCCCGTGAGTCGGCAAGCGCCTTATCCAAACCTTTCTTGGTGGCCAGAAGCGTAATTTCATCACTCAGAAGGCTGGCCATGTCGACAAGGCGTTCAGCCAGATCCGAGTCATAGGCAATGGGGTTGGCGTCCTGAACGCTCAGGGTGCCGATGACCTGTCCTCCGACCCGCAAGGGTGCCGCTGCTGTGAAGGCTGTCTGACTGTCTGCCTGATAAACCTCATCGGGAAAGGCGGCTGGGTAGGTTCTTAGGTCTTCAACCCACAAGACATCGTTCGGGGCCATGACCGCCCAAGACGCAATACAAGCGCCACGCGGTATTTCGCTTGGACCTTCTCCAGACTGAGCCAGAACCCGGCATACGGTCTCATCGATCAAGATGACGGCGGCATTGTCACATTGGATCAAAGCGCGGGCTAGGCGCGGAACGCGATCGAGGCTCAGCGTTTTCCTGACGTCCAAGCGTTCGAGCGCGCGGACAACGT
>DAITMY010000180.1:0-5298 GCA_036834925.1 Asticcacaulis sp. | reverse complement strand
GGCGGTTTCAGATGATTTAGATTTGAAAAATTCATTTCGCTGATGATAGTATCCAAGACCGAAAAGGGCTTGTTCTTCTGGAGAAAGAGCAACCGGAAACGGGTCTTCGGACGGCGACATGGCCGCGAAAATTCCAACGATGAGCTTCTCTAGATTAACCTTCTGACCGGGCCTCAGTTTTCCGATCTTGGAGAGGTGATTGGCTGAACCCCTATCCAGAAGCGGGAACACCTTACGCGGCTGAGCTGAGGCCGACCCGTAAAACTTGTCCTTGATGGTGGCGTTTACATTGCGCCCAAGAGCTGCGGTTTGAATCTGCTCGTATACGGCGAACAGCCGCCCCAGTAGATAGCCTTTGTTGGTATTGTCCGGGTCAAACGCCACGGGGGCCTCCTTGTCTTTGAGATTGAAATTCCGCCTGAGGAGTGACCGCAGGATAGACACACGGCGAGCGTTAACGTCGCCGTCCGAACGGATGCGGAGCAGGATGTTTGACAGCAGGGTCAGAGGATAGTTGGCCCCTGTCAGTATAGAGCGCATCCATTCCCCGGCTAGGTTTGGGGGAACATTCTCACGCTTACCCTGCACGGCGACTTCGCTCACATATTTCCAAAGGGCAATATTGGAGTCGCGATCCGGTGGTTCGATGCGCATATCACTCAGAAAGTGTTGATAATTCTCAGCCAGCTTGCCGAAATCATCCTCCAGCCAGAAGCGTATGGACAGGCGGGCGGCATTGGGGGCCAGCCCCAGAACGTAGAACCGCACGCCCTCACTTAGTTCAGGCCTGATTTTGCTTAATGGCTGACCCTGACGCATTTTCTCCAGAATGGGTCTGATCAGCATCCGAGCTTCGGCGGCTTCATCGACTTCGGTCAGGAAGGCGGGGAACAGCGCTTCGGCCTCTTCGGCATGGGCCGGATCGGGGGCTTCTGCCCAGAAGACGACGGACGCATCACCGATCTGGATGCGGTGGCCACTGTCCTTTTCGAGAAACTTGTTCAGGGCCGTTGTGTAACCAAAGGCTGCCGCCTCGGAGACCGGCGCATTGTCACCCTGTTCATGACCGTAGGAGGCGAAGGCGTCGAGATTGAACGAGACGATGGCTCCGCCGGAGGACTGCCCCCCCCATACTCCCTTGATGCTGGGGTGAAGACGCGCAATCGGGGCCTGCTCACCCGTGACCAGACAGATGGCCTCGCTTTTTTCGCCTTCACTTGCCAGTCGGCCCCATATGTGTAGCGCTGCGGGACGGTCATGCAGAAAGATATTGTCGTGACGGTCGCTCTCCAGAACGAAGGCGATATTCTGGTCCTTGATATCGGTCTTTATGTCGTCAGGCCAGGTCAGTTGGTCAAAACTGTCCGGTTTCCAGGCTTCAAGAAAGAACAGAAAAGCGCGCAGGCCCTCGTCGGCGGTGTCGTGTAGCATGTCTGCATGGAAGGTTTTGAAGGCCTGATGTTCCTCCTTCAGCCGTTTGCCCTCGGCTGCTGTTACGCCCAGCACGTAAGCACTTTTGTCCCATAGAAAATTTGGTTTAACACCGGAGGTGCGCTTATAGGGTTGCGGTACAGACATCAGCCGCGCGACAGGCTTTTTCCCCGACCGGTCGCGCCAGTCGATGGGCGGCCCGGCCAGTGTACCGTCGGGATTGAGCGAAATCACAAAGCTGATCTTTTCGGACGAAAATCCGAAGCTCGGCACCTGTTGCTTTTGGGCCAGCCGGTCATAGGCGCGATTGAGCGAGGCCAGAATGGTCATCGGCATATCTCCGGTGAACCGGGGGAGGGGACGCGCAGCACCCCATTTTCCAGCTTTGCCCGGAAGAACATTGAGGCGCGGTCGCCTGCGTGGTTGATGTCCCACAGCATAAAGCCAAGGTCGCGTTGGATGCCAAAACCAAGATGTTCGGTGCGATGTTCGGGCTCCACCTGCGGGAACGGCGCTTCGGGCTCGATCAGTTCAAATTGGGCAGGAAATTCGCGGGTACCGAGGCAGGGCTGATGAAAGCATTGTCCCTTACGCGCACGGCGATTGAAAATGTCCAGATGCTTGCCTTCATTGTCCTCTTCGCCGCGTTTGCTGGTCCATTCGAAATGGGCTTCGATGACATAGTCCACATCGACCAGAAGCGTTGAGGCTCGCTGCTGTCGGTCCTCATCGACAAGTATATGCAGGTCTTCGAGGCTGCCTTTGTTCATGGCTGATCGAATCTTGCCCGCCGGAGCCTTGTGCCCGACCTCGTTGCGGCGGATCGACTGAAACCGGATCGGTTTCAAAACATGGATGGCGTCAATTACCCATGTGATGGCGGGCTTCCAGTGAATGGCCTCAAGGATACCGCGCGCCGCCGAGGGCGTCATAACATCATAAGACACCCTTTCGACCTTCATTTCCGGACGGGTAAACAGGGCATGTGCACCTGTAACCCTGAGTTTTACACCTTGTGGCATCGTGGTTCGCTCCCCTTAGAATATCGTGTCTTCAAGAACATCAGCGTTTTCCCAGAGCAGGCCGGTGTCGGGCTTATAGAGGCTCAGGTCGCTGAGGACGGCAAACTGATCGCCCCACAGGTCGGGCCGGTGATAGGTGACGCGGCCATTGCTGCGCAGGGCGTTGAAGGCTTGGGGTGGCACCTGAACGATAAAGGTTTGCAGTTCGCGCGCCGCCTTGCCCGCCGAGGCCTCAGCCGAATTGAGCCGGTCCAGAACCGCCTGCACCGCCGGATTATCGGGTATAATGATCGGCATAAGGTCGCTTTCGATCAGGCGGAAGTCCTGAGCTACCGACTGGAATTCAAACACGGGCTTGCCACCCGTGATTATGAAACGGTCCAGTATCTTTTTTTCATCCAGTTGTTCCGCCCCCTTGCGCCAGAAGACCTCGTGGAAATAAGCCTTCATGGCCTGAGGCGACAGCAGGTCATCCTTGTAAGCATCGGCCATGCGCGCAAAGTCGGCCGCCAGTTGCCGGACTTCTGGTGGCGGCGAATTGTCCTTAGCGGTGAAGACAGTGACTAGGCTATCGGCGGTCGATCGTCTGCCTTCTCGGTTGCAACGACCTGCCGCCTGAGCGATCTGGTCCAAACCGGCTTCGGCGCGCCATACACGCGGAAAATCGACATCGACGCCGGCTTCAATCAGGGAGGTTGCAATCAACCGACACGGTTTGTCGTCTTTCAGGTCGGCGCGCACCTTCGCCAATATGTCCCTACGGTGCGCTGCATATTGCCGGGTCGTCAGGTGGACCACGCCATCAAGTCCCGCACGCACAGCGCTTTGGTAAAGCGACAGGGCGTGTTTGCGGCTGTTGACGATGATCAGGCCCTGATCCTGCTGGCTCAGCGCCTCAATTAATTGATCGTCGTCCAGAACGTGACCGATAGTGATTTGGACGCGCTGGAGCTTACGCGCCAGTTCTGCTGGGTCGGGGGCTAGCTCGCGCCCTTCCAGCTCCAAGCCGCCATGTTTGAAATCCCGCACATCCAGCGCCGGCTGCGTTGCAGTGCAAAAGACAATCGAACAGCTATAGTTTTTGGCTAACTCGTCTAGCGCCATCAAGCAAGGGCGTAGATACTTAATAGGTAGTGTCTGGGCTTCGTCCAGTATTATTACGCTACCAGCGAGATTGTGAAGCTTGCGGCATCTGGATGGGCGATTGGCAAACAAGCTTTCGAAGAGTTGTACATTAGTAGTGACGACGATTGGGGCCGCCCAATCCTCCATGGCTAGCCTTAGTTTGGTTCTTTGCTCCCAAGCCTCGTGTTTCTCCGGCTCAATAGCGGAGTGATGTTCGAGTACAAAGCCGTCACCAAGAACTGTTCTAAAAATGGCAGCTGTTTGGTCGATTATAGAGGTAAATGGGATCGCATAGATAATGCGTCTGAGTTTGTGGGTGCGCGCGTGATCGAGTGCAAAACCTAATGACGCCAGTGTCTTACCGCCCCCTGTCGGGACAGTCAGGGTAAATAGTCCGGTCGACTCTGTCGCCTTCGATCTCACATGGCTCAAAATGTTGCCGCGTAATGCGTTGAGGTCACCTTCCGTAGATTTGCCCGCCATGTGGACTTCAAATTTGGTAATAATGTTGTCGATATGGTCTTGCAGGTCAGGCCAGTTGCGATCCGGAAATTTTAGGCTATGCGAGGCATAAAAAGCTTCGGTATCCTTATAGTCAGCATCCACCAAGCAAGAGAATATCATCCGGCCCCAGAAGGCGAGTTGGAAGGCGCAGGTTTCTTTTGAGGTTGTTGAGAGGTCGAGTTCGGTTGGCCATAGCGGGCCAACATTGGTATCTATCTCGCTCTTCCAGAGATCGCTGATTGGATTAATGGGGTTGTTGAGCCGGTCTTTCAGATTTTTGTAATCAGCCAGTCCCGCATGGTGCCCTGCAATGGCGAAGGCAATGATAGTCGCGGCTAGCCTGTCCAACGGCGTTTCGGCTAACTCCAGAACTTTTTTTGCTCCAGCAGTGGAGTGATCACCGCCCTTCGATTGCTTTCCTTCAATATAGGATTGAAATTTTTCAGAATATTTTCCGAGATCATGAAGCAAACCTGCTATAAGAGCGGCATTGCTGCTGTGAAAAATGGCTGCATATTCGCCAGATATCAAACCTGTTGCGTTCAGGTGTTCTTTAAGGGTGTGCCAGAATAATTTTTCTGGCTTTTCGTTTAGGCTGTGCGCGTAAAACACGATTCCCCCCCGAATCCATGTCGTTTAAATTGAACCAGCAAATTTAGGGTTAGGCAATCCTGTAAAATCAAGCCGTTGAATTTGTTGTGAACACCCTACTTGCAACCAGTTGCAATGTTTAGGAGGCTTCAGTCAATCTGGTGGGCTAGGGGCGCGGCAGCGGCTGAAAAAGTGAGGGGCGCACTGTACTGTCCACGCCATATCGGATGACCTTTCCTGGGATCCCTCATCGTGTTGACCGTCAATGTTGTATCAGCCCTTACCCGCCAGGGGGCTAACTTCTTAGGAGATAATAATTATACTTCGGTTTCTAATCTCCTTTAGAAAGTCTCTCAGAAAGCTGATCTTCGATTTGACCATCCAAATCAGCAGACTGAGAGACCTGATCTAAAGCAGGTGGGTGATATTTATTATCCTTCCTCACATTCGAAGAAAATCATAATATTTTACGGACCGCAAGTTAAAGTTTTTAATTGTGTTTAATTTTTTTATACATTATGTTGGCTACAAATATGGAATTTTTATTATCGAATTTATTTCGTAAGCTCTGAATGCATATTGCTATAATTTAATTTGCGTGCGGTGTTGTTAATGTTTTCTACAT
>DAITMY010000179.1:0-5311 GCA_036834925.1 Asticcacaulis sp. | reverse complement strand
ATCCTATCTGCTCACTGCCGGATGGATGAACGATCTCGTGTCCGGGGTCGAAGGGGCCGATCCCCAACTCAAGCGCCGCGCGGAATTTTTTACCAAACTGCTGACCGATGCCTTTTCACCCAGCAATTTCCTCGCCTCCAACCCGGCCGCGCTGAATGCGTTGATGGAGAGCAAGGGGGAGAGCCTTGTGCGCGGTATGGAACAGTTTGCCCGCGACATCGAACGCGGCAAGGGCAAGCTAGCCATTTCCCAAGCCGACTATGACAAGTTCGAAGTTGGCGTAAATGTTGCCACCGCTCCGGGCAAGGTGGTGTGGCGCGATACCCTGTTCGAGCTGCTGCAATATAGCCCGACCACGGAACAGGTTCACGAGATCCCCCTGCTGATCTTTCCGCCGTGGATCAACAAGTTCTATATCCTCGATCTTCAGCCCAAGAATTCCATGATCCGCTGGCTGACGGCCCAGGGATTTACTGTCTTCCTCGTGTCATGGATCAACCCGGACGAAAGCCTGAAAGACAAGGGCTTTGCCGATTACATGCGCGAGGGCGTGTACCGCGCCACCGAAAAGGTGATGGACCAGACCGGCCAGTCGCGGGTCAATACCGTTGGCTATTGTATCGGGGGCACGCTTTTGGGCTGTTCCATGGCCCATATGGCTACGCGCAAGGATGAGCGGATTAACTCCGCCACCTTCTTTGCCGCCCAGCAAGACTTCTCCGAGGCCGGGGACCTTTTGTTGTTTACCGATGACAAGTGGCTCGATGAAATTGAAAAGCTGATGGATGAAGCCGGGGGCGTGCTGCCGGGATCGGCCATGGCCGATACGTTTAATGCACTGCGGGCCAATGACCTGATCTGGTCGTTCTTTGTGAACAACTACCTCTTGGGCAAGGAACTTCCAGCCTTTGACCTTCTGGTTTGGAATTCCGACCAGACGCGTATGCCCAAGGCCTTGCACATGACCTATTTGCGCAAGTTCTATAACGAGAACGCCTTTGCCAAGGGTGAACTGGAACTCGATGGAGTGCGGCTGGATCCCGGCGCGATCAAAATTCCCGTCTATTGCCAGGCTGCCCGCGAAGATCACATCGCGCCAATGTCCTCGGTCTATAAAAGCGCGCGGCTGTTCGGCGGACCCGTGACCTACACGCTCGCCGGATCAGGCCATATCGCCGGGGTGGTCAACCATCCGGACGCCAACAAATACCAGCACTGGATCAATGCAAGCCTGCCCGCCAGCTTGTCTGAGTGGCAGTCGGGCGCGGTTGAGCATGCCGGATCCTGGTGGCCGCATTGGGCCGCGTGGCTGAGAGCCCGCTCCGGCGGCCTGATCCCGGCCCGCGACCCGGCCAAAGGCCCCCTGCCCGCCCTGTGCGACGCACCCGGGACCTATGTGAAGGTGAAGTCTTAGAGAGCCACGCCATAATAGGCGTGCCAGAGTCTCAAGTGAGCCATGCGCTAATGCGCATGCCAGAGTCTCAAGTGAGCCATGCGCTAATGCGCATGGCTATGACCCTTATGGTCCGTATGGCTGTCTTCGAGTGGGTGGCGCAGGTCGAATTCGACCCGGAACAGGCGGTTGGGGCGGCTGAGTTGATAGGCGAAGGTGGTCTGGGTCACCCCCAGTTCCCAGACATTGGTCACCGACACGGCCCGGTCCAGCCGCTCGAACAGCGCCTTGGAAAAGGCATCGGCCGGAAAGGCCTGGACGCTGTCGGTGCCGTCATGGAGGGTTAAGCCGCCATATTGGCTGAGTGCATCTTCGGTACCATCGCTGTGGCGATGATCGTGTTTCAGGCTGAGCCGGTCCGGCCCGATACGGCGAATGACCCAAGTGCGCGATCGGTCCTCGCCGACGGCAAAGGGAATGCGGATCTCCTCCGGCGAGCACTGGGCCACGGTCATGATCAGATCCGACTTGCGGAAGCTGTCATCGGCGGGATCAGTCGTCACCACCTTGCCGGCAAAGCTCTGGCCACACAGTGTGCTCAGGCGCTTGAAAAAGCCCTCAGCAGGGCTGGCCGCGGCGGCGGGCGTGATCATCAGCGACGCAAAGGCCGCGAGCGAAAGAAAGAGGGTGCGGGTTGTCATGCCCCGCACTCTAACGCAATTGGACGCGCTGACCAGAGGAATTAGACCCTCAGCACCACGGTTTCCACGATCGGACGGCGATCCCAAATATGCTGGGAGGCTTTTTTCAACGCGCGGGCGATGGCGATCTCGATTTCCGTGTCGTCGTCGCGGGCCTCGCCCTTGACCCCAGAAAGGGCCCGTTCGGCGGTCTCGCAGAGCTCTTCGAGGGCCTCTTCGATGGTGTATTCGGCATCGCCCGGCAGGCCAAGACCGCGCACCTCGACGTCCGAGACCAGCTTGTTGCGGTCATTGAGCGCCAGAGACACGAACAGCATGCCATTGTGGGCGGCATGGCGACGCTCGCGCAGGGCATCATCGCTTTCCGGCACCAGCACCCCGCCGTCGACGAACAGGCGGCCCGAGGGCACTTCGTCGATCACCTCGGGCAGACCCGGGGCTAGGCGGATCAGATCGCCATTGCGTGGAGTGACCTGGAGCGGCACCTGAAGGTCACGGGCAAAGGCGGCGTGTTCAAGGATATGGCGGCGTTCGCCATGGGTCGGCACCGCGATCTGGGGCTTGGCCCAGCGGTACATATCCGCCAGCTCGTCGCGGCACGGGTGGCCCGAGACGTGGATCCCCGGATGGTCGCGCTCGGTATAGAGCCGCACACCCCGGTCGGCGAGGCGGTTTTGCAGGTTGCGGATGCTGATCTCATTGCCCGGGATCACGCGCGAGGAAAAGACGCAAGAGTCCCCCTCGCCCAGCTTGACCTGGGGGTGTTTGCCCTCGGCGATGCGGGCCAGGGCCGCGCGCGGCTCGCCCTGAGAACCGGTGCAGAGATACAGCACCTCGGCGTCGGGCATGGCATTAGCCTCGGGCTCGCTCAGGAACGGCAACAGACCGGTCAGAAGGCCCACCGATTTAGCGGCCGCCGCCATACGGTGCATCGAGCGTCCCACCAGACAGACCCGGCGGCCACAGGCCTCGGCGGCCCGGATCACGCTGTCCATCCGCGCCACGTTCGAGGCAAAACAGGCCACAGCCACCTTGCCCTTGAGCGTCTTGATCAGGGCCGATAGCGCCTCGCGCACACCGGTTTCCGAACCCGAACGTCCATCCACAAACACATTGGTCGAGTCGCAGACCATGGCGAGGATGCCCTCTTCGCCCAGTCGGCTGATGGTGGCCACATCGGTCGGTGCGCCGGTGATCGGTTCATCATCGATCTTCCAGTCGCCGGTATGCAGCACCGTCCCCAGCGGCGTCCGGATCGCCAAACCATTGGGTTCCGGGATCGAGTGGGTAATGGTGACATAGGTGACCTCAAAGGCCCCCAGCGTGATGGTCCCACCCAGCGGCACCTCAGTAATCGTGACCTTGTCGAGCAGGCCCGCATCGCGCAGCTTTTCGCGCACCAGAAAGGCCGTGAACGGCGTGGCATAGATCGGCGCTTTCAGGCGCGGCCACAGCCAGCCCAGCGCCCCGATATGGTCTTCGTGGGCATGGGTGAGGACTATGCCGAGGATATCCTCGCCGTCCATATAGGTGGGATCCGGTGCGATCACCTCGATCCCCGGTGTGGTCAGATCGCCAAAGGTGACCCCCACATCGACCACGATCCACTTGCGGTTATCCGCCGGGCCATAGCCGTAAAAATTCAGATTCATCCCGATCTCGTTGGACCCGCCTAGCGGCAGGAACACGAGTTCATCACGTTTTGCAGGTTTCATTCAGTCCGGTTTCACAACGACGGCGCCTGATTACGCCGATAGATTTCCAACAGACCCCTTAAGGTCAAATCTGGGTCGAAATGGTCGATCAGATCGGTCGCGCCGTGGAACAGGGAGGCGACCCCGCCCGTCGCGATCACCGACATCGGTTGACCATATTCCGCCTTGAGGCGGGTCACGAGATATTCAATCAGGCCGACATAGCCCCAGTAGATGCCCGACTGCATGGCCCCGACCGTGTCCTTGCCCAGCACCCGGGCGGGCCGTTCGATGGCCACACGCGGCAGCTTGGCCGCCGCTTGATGGAGCGCCGACATCGACAGATTAATGCCGGGCGCAATGGCGCAGCCTTCGAGCGCGCCATCGGCGGCCACCACATCAAAGGTCGTGGCCGTGCCGGAATCGATCACGATCAGCGGCCCCGGATAGACGATGTGGGCGCCAATGGCATTAACCAGACGATCCGCCCCCGCTTCGGACGGCTTGTCGATCCGCACCGCAATGCCAAGGTCCGCGTTTTCTCCGACCACCAGTGGCTCGCAGTGCAGATAGCGCCGCACGAGATTGCGCAGGTTAAACAGCGATTGCGGCACGACTGTGGAGATGATGCAGGCGTTGAGCTGGCTAAGCGACAGGCCCGACAGGGTCAGGAGCTGGTGCAGCCAGACGGCATATTCGTCGGCGGTGCGCTGGGCCTCGGTGGCCGTGCGCCATTGTGCCAGCCAACGCTCACCATCGTGAACGGCAAAGAGGGTATTGGTATTGCCCTGTTCAATCGCCAGCAGCATTACACGGCCTCCGGAAAAAACACGTCCCCGGCGGTGATCCGGCGTATGCGACCATCAGCCTGGCGCAATTGCAGAGCACCATCCTCGTCGAGACCCAAGGCAATCCCTTCGACCGCTTCGTCCATCAGCCGGGCGATACAGGGCTGGCCAAGGCCATGGGCGCGCTCAAGCCAGGCGGTGCGGATCCCGCCAAAACCGTTGTGCAGCCAAGACAAACGACGCCGTTCGAATGCCAAACTCAAGGTGTCGAGGACCGTGGTGACCGTTGGGGTCATCGAATGATCCTGGGACAGATGCGCCCCCAAGGCTGTAATGCCATACACGGATGGGCTTTCCGCTGCATCCGGAGCCTTGGCCACATTGATCCCGATTCCCACCGCCAGCCACAGATAGACGGAATCAAATCTGCCCGATTCCACGAGGATCCCGGCAGCTTTCTGACCATCAATCAGCACATCATTGGGCCACTTGATGCGCACTAAACTGGGGGGCACCCATTGGCTGAGGGTATCAGCAACCGCCACGGCGGCGACAAAGGCAACCTCGGCGGCTTCGACCGGGGCCATATCGGAAAGGCCGAGCCAAGTCGCCGACAAATTGCCGCCCGGACTGGACCAAGCCCGCCCCCGACGGCCCCGGCCAGCGGTCTGTTCAGCCGCGCTGATCCAGACCGGCCCCGGCTCCCCCGCTTCGGCCCGACGACGGGCTTCGGCA
>DAITMY010000178.1:0-5322 GCA_036834925.1 Asticcacaulis sp. | reverse complement strand
CCTCCAGCCAGGCCTCCAGATCCGGATCGGGCGGGGCGGGGTGGCCGTCATCGCTGTCAAAGAACGTATAGCCCACCACCTCGGTGCCCGGCGGCGCATCGGGGGACGTATCGCCCAGCACCGGCGACCATAGGCCAAGGTGCAGCCGGTCCGACCCGGCAAAGCCGATGCCGAGCTTATCTTTCAGCCCCTGTTGGCGATAGAGGCGGGTGATGGTGCGCAAGGCCGGAGCCAGCACGGCTTCACCACAGGCGAACATCAGCCGGTTCCATTGCCGCGCCAGCGGCCCGCGCGGCTGGTGCCAGAACGGCGCGCCCGGCGAGACCGGCGGATCCCAGGCCGACAACAGGGCGCTGGGTTGCAGCACGCCTGCGAGGAACGGCGTGCCGCTAACCCGGGCCGCGAGGTGCGCCCCAAAGACAAAGGCGGACCCAAACACGGCATCGGCGGCCCGGACATGGGGCAGGAGGGTCTCAAAGGCGGCGTCGACGTGGGGCGCCACCAGTTCGCGCATCATATAGGCGTGGCTGCGGCCCATGCGGCGCAGGATCTCGGCCACCGGCAGGCCGGTCGAGGCCTCAAGATCAGCAAAGGTTGGCCCCGCCGCGACAAAGGTCAGGCCCAGCGCCTCGACCTTGGGCTTGTAGTCGGCAAGGGTTGCAAACACGACGGTCTGGCCGCGCGCCTTGAGGGCCAGGGCCACCGCGAGGAACGGGTGCAAATCCCCATAGCTGCCAAAGGTGACCACCAGAATGGTGCGGGAGACGTCGGACATGATCCCCTCCGGATCTGGCGACAAAAACGCCGTTTGCGGTTATGCTGTGACGTGAGGTTTGCGCGAGCACAAGGGGAGATCCATGGAACCAGGGATTTGGATTGCGATTGCGGCGGCGGTGTTTGTCGCCGTGTTTATACCGCTCATGATGACCGCCAAGCGTCAGGATGCGAAAAATCGGGCAGACTCGTCGGGTTCTTCGTCGGGCAGCGACGGCGGCAGTGTGTCCAGCGATACGGGGCGGGCCCGCGCGGATACGGATAAATCGACGGACACCGGATCAGACGCCGGTGATGGCGGCGGCGGTGGGGACTGACGCGTCAGTTTTCTGCCTGACCGGCCAGATTTTTGCGCGGATCGGCTTTGGGCGCCGGGGCCAGACGCATGACCTCGGTCTGGTACTTCTCGTCTTCACCGGTCAGCAGCAAGGGCAGGGCGTCCGCACAGGCGCGAATCTGGGCGTCGAGCCAAGTCTCGTCCTGTTTATGGAAGTCTGACAGCACCCAGCCGTGCACCAGCTCTTTGTCGCCGGGGTGGCCAATGCCCATGCGCGCGCGGCGGAAATTGGGGCCGCACTGGCTCATGATCGAACGCAGGCCATTGTGACCGGCATGACCGCCGCCGGTCTTCATGCGGAACCGCCCCGGCGCAAGATCAAGCTCGTCGTGAAAGACGATGATGTCCTTGGGCTCGATCTTAAAGAACTTGGCCGCTTCGCCCACCGCATGACCGGACAGGTTCATAAAGGTCTGGGGCTTCATCAGCAGCACCTTCTGAGCGCCCTTGGGGGTCTCGACGGTGATTTCCGTGGTCACGCTCTGGAAGCGGTTACGCTCCGGGCTGGCGCGCCAGCGGCTGGCCATTTCATCGATGGCCAGAAAGCCGATGTTGTGGCGGTTGCGGGCGTATTTGGCGCCCGGGTTCCCAAGACCCGCAATCAGAATCATCACTCAGACTCCCCAAGTGTTGGTGACGCACGCGTTTGGGCGATCAGACAGCAAAACGGCCCTGAACCCGAAGGTGCAGGGCCGCTGAATGCATTCCGTCGCCGGAAGATTAGCCTTCTGCGGCTTCTTCCGAGGCCAAGGCAGCCGAACCGGCGATGGTGGCCAGAACGAAGTCGCGGCCCATGGTCGGGCTGACGTCCGGGGTCAGGGTCACGGCCGAGATGCGGATGGTATCGCCGATTTCGTGACCGGCCAGGTCGACAATGATGTCTTCAGGGATGTGGTCCGCCGGAGCCCACAGCTCGACTTCGTGACGCACAACGTTCAGCGTACCGCCCTTTTTCAGGCCCGGCGAGGCTTCGTGGTTCTTGAAATGAACCGGAACGTTGATGCGGATCTTTTGGTGCTCGTCCACACGATACAGGTCGAAGTGGATCGGGGTATCCGTCACCGGGTGGAACTGGATGTCCTTGGCGATGACCTTCTGGGTCTCTTCACCATACTTCAGGGTCACCAAGTGCCCGGCGAGCTTGCCAGTGTAGAGCGCTTTTCTAAACTCGTTGAGTTTAACAGCGATCGACACGGGTTCCTTGTCGCCGCCGTACAGCACGCCCGGAACCTTACCTTCATTACGCGCCGCGCGCGCACCACCCGTACCGGTGCGGTCACGAACTTCGACGTTCAGCACGATCTCGGCCATGCGTCATCCTCAAAACAAATCGCCGCGCTTGGCGCGGCGCGGGGGCAGTCCCCATGAATCTCAAGAGGCGGGGTAAATACACGCTTCTTACGAAGTTCGCAACCGTCCCGCCGAAGAAAGCCGCACGCGATTGTCGTTTCTGGTCAATCGCGGTGCGGCATGGCTACGAAAAGCTTATTTTTTCTTGGGTTTAGAGCTTTTGGGTGCCGGCTTTTTAGCCGGGGCAGGCGGTGCAATGTAGGGCTTGGCCTTAGCGTAGGCGTCGGCTACGGACCCATCCGCATTATATTTTACGGCCCTTATCGGGGCGAGGCTGAGGGCGGGGCTGGCCATGCGACCTAAGCACTGGCCAGTGTCCATCAGTACGTGCTGGCCGGTGCAGAAGACGTCCTCGTAGTGAGGCTTGGCCACGGACAGGCACTGATAAAGGTTCAGTTTCGACATTGACAGACAACGGGCGCCGCTGCCGTCATCCAGCAGGGCATTGAGCTGCTCGGCATTGAGATCGCTGCCGTTGCCCATCAGACCGAGGGCGGCAATAGCCAAGGCCCGCTCGATGGTCGCGGAATAGGGGGCGGCGTAGATCGACTCGGCGGTCACGGCAGAGCTAAGGCCACCTGTCGTGAGGGCGTCCGACAGCTTGGCGGCTTCGGACGGGCCGCTGCTGGCGGGTTTGGCCGATTGCTGGGCATTTTTAGCCACCGTATGGGAGGGCAAGCCCTGACCGGCGAGGGCTGCGCGGATAAGTTCGGCGCTGTGGTCCGCCGAGGCCATCAAGGGCGTGCTGGAGTTCTGCTTGACGGTGGCCAGGCGCGCATCGCGCACCTTGATGTGGTCCTTGGCCCATTTTTGCCGCTGGATGTCATAGGCGGCCTGTTTGATCCCGGCTCCGGCGTTGTAGACGGCTTCACCATCGGACTTCAGGGCCTCAATCGCCCGGCGTGCGGCGCTGTCGGCGCCCGGCAGGACGCGGGCATAGGAAGGGTCACTGAAAATATTGGCGGCTATGGAATGGCGCTGTTGCGGATCGGTGGCCATCTTGGCCACTTCGGCCCGGAAGGTCGGATCCTGCATGGCGACGATCGCGGCATAGGCTAAAGCGCCCCGCGCGAGCTGAGCTGGTTCATAGGCCGTGCCCTGAGCGAGCTTGGCCTGGACCATGTCGCCATCGGCAAAATTGGCATCCATTCGCTGGGCTGCGGCGATGTAGTTGACATAGACGGAAGCCGCTTCGGCCACGACGGGTGACAGGCTGGGCTTGGGCGGCTGCGGGGCCTGGACCACCGGCGGTGGGGCTTCGGTTTCAGTCTGGCACCCGGCCAGAGCCAATGCGGACACGAAGGCCCCAAGAATTGCCGAACGGCGCAGGTGTGAATGAGCCATGCCCTGTGCTCCCCCATAAACAGAGATTACTGCGAATGCGACGAAGCGATCCCGCACAGGGTCATCGCCTGTCACCGTCCTATTATGGGGCTAAATTGTGACCGTTAGAAGGTCAATCGAACAGCTTGGACACAGATTCTTCGTTGGCGATTCGGCGGATGGCTTCGCCAATCAGCGGGGCGATCGACACCTGGCGCACCTTGGGGCTGGCTAGGATCGCCTCGGGCTGTTCAATCGAGTCGGTGATGACGATCTCGCGCAGGACCGAGCCGTTGATCCGCTCCAGCGCCTTGCCGGTCAGAACGCCGTGGCTGACATAGGCGGAGACCTCGGTGGCGCCGCGCTCCATCAGGGCTGCTGCCGCGTTGCAGAGGGTTCCGGCGCTGTCGACGATGTCGTCAAACAAGATGCAGCGGCGGTCGGTGACGTCGCCGATGATATTCATCACTTCGCTTTCGCCCGCGCGGGGGCGGCGCTTGTCGACAATCGCCAGATCGGCGTTCAGGCGGTCGGCGAGCGAGCGTGCGCGCACCACCCCGCCAACGTCGGGCGAGACGATCATCAGGTCCTGGGTGTCGGTATAGTTTTCGCGGATATCCCGGCCCATAAAGGGAATAGCGATCAGATTATCCGTCGGGATGTCAAAGAAGCCCTGGATCTGACCGGCATGCAGATCCATGGTCAGAACGCGATCCGCCCCGGCGCGGGTAATCAGGTTGGCGACCAGCTTGGCCGAGATCGGGGTGCGACCGCCGGTCTTGCGGTCCTGACGGGCGTAACCGAAATAGGGCATGACGGCGGTGATCCGGCGGGCCGAGGCGCGGGTCAGCGCATCGATACAGATCAGCAGTTCCATCAGATTGTCATTGGCGGGGAAGCTGGTCGATTGAACGACGAACACGTCTTCGCCGCGCACGTTTTCATCGATGGTGACAAACACTTCGTTGTCGGCAAACCGCTGGACCTTGGACTGGGTCAGGGGAATATCGAGATAGTCGCCGATGGATTGCGCCAGCGAACGGTTGGCATTGCCAGAGAGAAGTTTCATGGATTTGTCACCTTTCTGGGCGGGCTTTTAGCAGCCCGTCCCGGACATACAAGACGGTTCTTTCCGCCGGGTTAGCGGGTGAGGGTAATGGCCGAGATCAAGCGGCCATAATCCGGCTCCTGACGCTTGAAGGCGCGGCGGTTGGAAAAGAACAGATCCTCTTCGGCGCAGGTGTCGCGGCCGAGCGTGGCGATCAGGTTGAGGCCCGCGCGCTCCAGACGAAACAACACATATCCTGGTAGATCGAATAGGAATTTATCCCCGCCATCGGCAGCCGGAGGGGCGGGAATAAAGAAGCGTGCGCTGTCGGTGTCCCCCGCGAGGAAGCGCTCGCGAAACTCTGGCCCGACTTCATAGGAGGCTTGGTGAATGCAAGGGCCGACCACGGCGCGGATGCGGCTTTTTGCGGCCCCGAGCGCGAGCATTTCCTCAAGCGTGTTTTCGGCCACCCCGCTGAGCGCCCCCGCCC
>DAITMY010000177.1:0-5369 GCA_036834925.1 Asticcacaulis sp. | reverse complement strand
CCACCAAAGAACGCCAGCGCGTTTTCTTGGATGTTTTCGTGAGAGACCTTGATTGAGGCATCGTACCACTGACGGGCCTTAGTATCGAACTGGCCATTGCCAAAGATGTTGAACGGCACGCAGCCCTTCACATCCGGATGGTTTGCGTCGTAAACGCCACCACGGAACTGATCCGTAACGGTTTTGCCGTTCGCTGTTAGGACGTTGATGCGGCAGACGATTTCGCCCGGCTTCCCGTTGACGACACCGGCGGTGTCGACCACCGCATCCGCCCCGTGCACGTAGCGCGGCACGTCGAGAGCGAATTCCTGGTTCTCGTTCTTGACCGAGCCGCGGGTGTAGCTGACTTCCCAGCCCGGGTTCTTGAAGAACAGCAGGTTGTCATGCTCACCCTTCAGCGACACGACGTAACGCTTGACGGTACGGGTGTTGAGCTGGTCACGCAGCGGGCCGAAGTTGGTGAAGTAGGCGCGCGGATCAGCAACGGTTCCAGTGATGGCGCCGGAGGCATTGTAAATCGTGCGGACGTTGTTCTGGATGGCAGTGCGCAGCGGCGTTCCGAGATAGGCGTTATCCAGCCCGATCTGGAATATGTTGAAGCCAAGTACATCCGTATTGCCCTTGGGCAAGCCGTTTTCGCACTTCGCACGGTCTGCGGCGATTGCAGCAGCCGAAGTGCCAGATACGGTACAACCCACAACGACATCAAAGAAGCTGCCTTGACCGTTGTCGAACGTCTCTTCCTTAACGTGCTTGTACTCCGCATAACCCGTGATGCTGTCATTGAACTTAAAGTTCAGACCAACTTGGAAGCGGTCAGCGGTGGATTCTGGGACGCGGCTGCCTTGGTTGAATTCGGTACCGACATTAAGGCCATCGCCTCCGATGTTCAGCGTCCGACCGGTGCCAGCGGCAACTTGATAGGTGCCAAAGTTGGCCAGACGCGGTGTACCATCCGCGTTGAACATATAGGTCAGGCCGGGTTGCGGGCGGAAGCAGTTCGAGCTGTTGAGCGAACAGGTAATGAAAGCGATGTCCGGATCGCTGGCCGGGGATGGCTTCAGGCCGTTGGCCAGCACCAGGGTCCCGGTGTACATCCGCCCCAGATTGCGAAGGCCGCAGAACAGCTTGTTGTCCAGATCGTTATCGTTCGGCGCGGCGGTCGGGTCGAGGTCATCGTTGACCAGCAGGCACGCGTCTTTGCGCCATTTCATGTCGCTGTCTTTGACCTGCTCGGCTTCTTCGCGCTCGAACGAGACGTAAGCATTTAGCCGGTCGTTAAAGAAGTTCTTGCCCGCGAGCACAGAAATCCGCTTTTGCTGCTGACCGGACTCGTTGATTTGAGCGAGTGAGCCGTCGACTTCGATGCCTTCGAAGTTCTTTTTCATCACATAGTTAATCACGCCCGACACAGCGTCTGCACCGTATAGGGCCGATTGGCCACCCGTGGTGACGTCAATACGCTGGATCAGCAGGCGGGGGATGGTGTCCACATCGACCGCGAGGCTGCCCTGGGGGGCGCCCACGTGACGCTTGCCATCCACCAGTACCAGGGTGCGGGCGGTGCCAAGGTTACGCAGGTTCAGGAGCGACAGGCCGCCGTCATTGAGGTTGTTACCGGTCGTATCTTCCGGAACGAACGAGCCGGCCAGAGCTGGAATGTCGGCCAGCTGGTCGATGATGTTCGGTTGGCCGCTTTGCAGCAGCGTGTCTTGGGTCACTTGGATCAGCGGTGCCGGGGCGTTGGCCGGGTTGCGGCGGATCCGCGAGCCAGTGACGACGACTTCCTGAACCTGGGCTGCAGGTTGTTCTGCGGACTGAGCCTGGGCAAACGCCGGTACGGCTCCGAGCGTAGCGACGGTGCCGATGGCCGACGTCAGCAAAAGCGAATGATGCAATTTCAAAGCAGTGCCTCCTGATAATTTTCGTTCAGTTTTCGCCGTTAACATACGTGTAACGCGAATTTCACGCAGCTACGGCCCCAAACTGTGCAGTGGGTTGCATGCATTAAGCGTATCAAGCGTTACCAGTTCAAACATTTAAAGTGGCAATTATGACGTGCGGGTCATGTTTCTGTTTTGGGTGTGACTTTTATGTGTCTGAAATTAAACAGAAAATTATAAGGGCCGAGTGAAGTAAAATTGCAATGTCACGATTGAAACTAGGTATATAGAATTTTAAATTAGAAATCATCGTAAATTTTTCGATCAAATGAAATTGTTTGCAAGGCAATGCTTCGCCGTTATGCATAGATAAGACCATTATCCTGTTCTCAAGAAAATTATAAGTTCGGATTAAATTGCAAAGATAAACTTTTTGCGTGTAAAAAATGTAGTTGAAAATCTAATTAACTATAAAAAATAGAAACGGTTTGCTTTGGCAAAACAGCCCAAGTCCCTCTGGCTTGAAACGCAGGTGAGATCCAGATGGGTCTCTGATTTTTTGACCTTTGGTCAGGGTGTGCAGTGCCGAGAATCTCGCTGAAAGATAGTGAGGGGTGAAAAAAGGCCCGAAGCGTTTGCTCCGGGCCCAGTTTTCAGATCAGGCTTAGTGCTTGTAGTTGAAGCCGACGTAGAACCGGCGACCGAAGAGGTCGAAAGCGTCGGCCGTCGTGTTGCCAAGCCACGGAGCCGGCTCTTCGTCGAAGGCGTTGACCACACCGGCACGCAGGGTCAGGTTCTTGCGCGGCTCCCAGCGGACCGAGAAGTCGTGCTGGATAAACTTACCGGTGGTCAGATACTTGACTTCGCGGTTGTCCGTATCGCTCCGCAACAGGTCGATGTCGGCGATTTCCTGGTTGCCGGCCACATCCATGTTCCAGAAGAAGCTCAGGTTCGGCTTGTAGTTCCAAGCCACCGAGGTGGCGAAGCGCAGGTTCGGATATTCCACACCTTGGGTGAAGTCGGTGTGCAGGCCCGGGAAGTCGATGTTCGTGTAGGTGCGGTCAAAGAACTCGTAGTTCCCGCGCAGAGACATACGGACATTGCCGAGGTCTTTGCCAAACACGTTGTCGAGCGGCTGACGGTAGCTGAAGTTGAAGTCGATCCCTTGGGTTTCGAACTTGGCGTAGTTCAGCGACCCTTGAAGGAACGAGCTCATCTTGAACTGATCTGCCGGGTTCCGGGTGATCAGGGCACAGGCGCCCGCATTGACTTCGGTCTGGCTGACGCACTGGTTGGCCAGGGTCTGGGCCGAGATCGACGAAATCGCGTTCGAGATTTCGATGTTATAGAAGTCGAACACGAACTGGCTGCGCGGCAGGAACTTCGGTGCCAAGATCACCGAGACGGTGCGCGACAGCGAGGTTTCCGGACGCAGCTTGTCGTTTCCGCCGTTGAAGCCCGGAACGCCGCCGGTATAGGTCATGCGCTGGCCCACCGGGATGCCGATGGTGGCGCAGTTCTTCAAGCGGTTGGCACGGGTGTCCGGATTGGTGGTGTTCTGGATGTTGAGCGCATCACAGGGGTCCACAAAGCCGTTGGCGAACGTCTGGCTCAGAGGCGCAAAGTTTTCGTTGAGGTTCGGGATCCGGGTGGCGAGACCGCGGGTATAGCGGAACATCACTTCGTCATTGACGCGCCACAGACCCTGGAAGGAGTAGGTGTCCACCTTGCCGACCGTCGAATAGTCCGAGGTGCGGACGGCACCGCTGACTTCGAGGTTCTTGGCGAACGGCATGTCCTTCAACAGCGGGATGCGCAGTTCGGCAAAGGCTTCCTTGGCTTCATACTGAGCCTTTTTGAAGTCAGCCCCAGTGTTGAGGAACAGCAAGCGACCGGCCGTCGAGGTCGTACGACCAATGCCTTCGGTTTGCTCTTTGCGCCACTCGAGGCCGAACGAGGTCCCGATCGCGCCTGCACCCCAGAAATCCCACAGGTCGCCACCAAAATAGGCCATGGCGTTGTCCTGGGTATTGGTGTGGCTGACATCGATCGACGCGTCGAACCAAGCGCGCGCTGCGGGGCTGTTCTGACCGCCTTCACCAAACAGGTTGAAGGGCACGCACTTCGCGATTTCCGGATGGTTGGGGTCATAGGTGCCACCTCGGAAGCCGTCAGGAATGGCGACCCCTTGTTTGGCCAGCAGCGTCACGCGGCAGACGATTTCACCAGCCTTGCCATTGACGATCCCGGCGGTATCCACCACGGCGTCTGCGCCGTGCTTGTAGCGGATCACATCGAGGCCGAACTCGTTGTTCTTGTTCTCAAGCTCGCCATGGGTGTAGCTGAATTCCCAGCCGACGTTCTTGAAGAACAGGACGTTGTCGTGGTCGCCCTTGAGGCTGGCGACATAACGCTGAACAGTGCGGACGTTGGTCTGATTACGCAGCGGGCCGAAGTTGGTGAACAGAGCGCGGGCATCCGGAGTGGTTCCGGTCACAGCGCCTGCCGCATTATAGATGGTGCGGACGTTGTTCTGGATCTGCGTGCGGATTGCAGCCGGAAGATAGGCGTTGTCGAGGCCGATGTTGAACGCCGAGGTCGCGTTGCCCGTCGTCGGGATAGCCGTCGCGGAGACAGGCGAAATCCCGATGTTGAAGAACGAGCCCTGACCTTCGTCATAGGTTTCTTCCTTGACGTACTTGGCTTCGACGTAGCCGGTGATGCTGTCGGTGAACTTGAAGTTCAGGCCCGCTTGGAAGCGCTGGGCTTCTGACTCCGGAATCCGGCTGCCTTGCGAGAACTGGGTGTTGATGTTGAGGCCGTCGCCACCAATGTTGAGGAAGCGGCTGGTGCCTGGACGGGTGCCGAAATTGGCCGGACGGGCCGTCCCGTTGTCTGCGAACACATAGGCGTTGCCCGGATCTGGGAAGAAGCAGTTGGTGCTGAAGCCCGCCGACGTACAGCTGAAGAATGCGATATCCGGATCGGTGGCCGGCGAGGGCTGAAGGCCGTTGGCGACAACCAGCAGGCCACCATAGGGCCGCGACAGGTTGCGCAGTCCGCAATGCAGTTGGTTATCGAGCACGCCGTCCGGGGTCTGGGCATTCGGATCGGCATCGACCGCAATCAGGCTACAGGCCTTTTGGCGCCAATCGACGTTGGCGTCTCTAACTTCTTCGCCTTTTTCATATTCAGCCGAGAAGTAGGCGTTCAGGCGGTTATCAAAGAAGTTGTGACCAGCCAGAACCGACAGGCGCTTTTGGATCTCGCCGTTCTGGTTGATCTGGGCATAGGAGCCGTCGACTTCCACGCCTTGGAAGTTCTTCTTCATGATGTAGTTGACAACACCCGACACGGCGTCTGCACCATAAAGGGCCGACTGGCCGCCGGTGGTGATGTCGACACGGTCAACGAGCAAACGCGGGATCGTATCAACGTCAACCGAAAGGCTGCCTTGCGGGGCGCCGACGTGACGTTTGCCATCCA
>DAITMY010000176.1:0-5371 GCA_036834925.1 Asticcacaulis sp. | reverse complement strand
CTGCCATGATTGTTCACGCCACATGCTTAAGTCTATTTACGCCCAAGGGCTGGTGCGGGGTGCTGATTTTTGGTGACAGCGGCGTAGGCAAATCGGATTTAGCGCTTCGAGCCTTAGATTCCGGTTTTCGGCTGGTGGCCGATGATTACAGCCGTCTTTGGACTTCGGGCCAGACCCTGTTTGCCGCCGCACCGGACCGGACCCGGGACAGGATTGAAGTACGCGGCCTCGGTATCCTCCGCGAGCCGGCCCGCGCCTTTACCCCCTTGCATCTTGCCATCAAGGCCCAGTCTGAAACGCCCGAGCGACTCCCCGATCCGGAACGTTTGACTCTGCTGGACACACACCTACCCTGCCTGAGGTTGGTGCCGACAGAGGCCTCTGCCTTGGCTAAATTGCAACGCGCACTCGATTGCGTCATGAACCCGTCTTGGAGCGGACCGCATTTCGTCCTATGAAGGGGGTTCGCGCTGCACACGGCTGGTTCGCAGCGCCCGTAGCAATGAGGCGTGCATGATCGGTCTGGTAATCGTCACCCACGGGGGGCTGGCGGCCGAGTTTGTTTCCGCCATGGAGCATGTGGTGGGACCACAGGCGTCTGTGGTGGCCATCTGTATCGGACCGGACGATGACATGGCGCAACGGCGCCAGGACATTCTCGATGCCACCCAACAGGTGGATACGGGCAAGGGTGCCATTTTGCTGACAGACATGTTCGGCGGCACCCCGTCCAATCTGGCGATCTCCGTGATGGAACAGACCAAAGCAGAGGTTGTCGCCGGGCTTAATCTGCCTATGTTGATCAAACTGGCGAGTTTGCGCCAACGTGAGCCGCTTGCGGTCTGCGTGGCCAATGCGCAAGAAGCCGGAAGAAAATACATATCGGTCGCCTCCTACGTCCTGTCGGGAGAAAGCTGACCACGGGGCGGAGGATACGGGACATGACACTGACGCGGACGCTGGAAATCTGTAATCAGCGGGGTCTGCATGCCCGGGCTTCGGCCAAGTTTGTGAAAACAGCCTCAGCATTTGACGCTGAAATCCGGGTCAGCCGAGTCGATTCGCCTGATGGCGCGCGGGTCGATGCCCGTTCGATCATGGGTTTGCTAATGCTGGGAGCGGCCATCGGCAGTGAGATTACGCTTGAAGCGGAAGGCACTGATGCCGAGGCCGCGATCGAGGCCCTCACGACCCTTGTTCAGAACCGGTTCGACGAAGAAATCTGAAGCCTTAGCGGCGCGCAGCCCCTAGAATTCGGCCGGTTTTTTGGGATTGAATCAGCACAACAGCCTTAAGACCCGCATGACGCGGGCCATCGGCTGGCAAATTCAGCCGCACGGGTCGACCGCTCCAAGTCCCGACGTGAACCACCTCGCGCACCATGTTCGGCTGGCTAAGGGTCAGACCTTTATTGTCACCGCGCTTGACCGCCACTTCATTGACATCCGGATCATAGCGCACAAGCAACACATCCGCACTCCCAACGGATCGCTGGCTAGAACCGATCAGCACGCGGTTGCCGCTGACAAACTGGATATCCGGTGGATAATCGCGTGTCGCTAACGCCTTTTGGACCGCGTCCGTGACATCATCGCGCTTGGTGCCAGACAATTGAACGCGACCATCAATAATCACTTGCGGCGTATAGACATCGCGCAGCTTTAGCCACGCGGTATAGGCCTGTTGGCGCTGGGAAAATTCAGGCTTGGCATAGGTATCGGCCCAGCCCAGATAATCCCAATAATCCACAGCATAGGTCAGGGTAATCACGTCTGGGTTTTCCGCCAGATCGGTCACTAGATCATTGGCCGCCGGACAGGCATCACACCCCTGGGCCGTGAACAGCTCCACGACCACAGTCTCGCCCCGTACAACCCGGCCCGGCGCACTGGGGCTTCCTGCCTGAGCGGACAGGGCCGAATCTGCCCCAGCCACAAGGGCGAGGATCAGCGCAGGCAGGGCAAAGAGAGAGCGAACAATCTGCATAGCGTAGTCTTAGGACAGTTTACCGGCCACGTGCCTCTCACCTTGTCGTGAAGTGAACAGGCCTAAGGGACCGTGCCGCCAAACGGGACCGGACCCGGACAAACGCCGGGCCCGGCCCTGTCCCTTAGCGCGCGAGGTTACGCAGAACGTACGGCATCACGCCGCCGTTCTTGTAATACTCAAGCTCAGTCGGCGTATCGATGCGGCAGCGGACCGGGAAGCGGGCCACCTTGCCATCCGAAGCCCGGAACAGCTCGACGATCAGTTCCTGACGCGGCTGGACGCTTTCCAGGCCACGGATGGTGACGATTTCCTCGCCGGTGAGGCCCAGCTTGTGCCAGCCATCGACCTTGAACTGCAGCGGCAACACGCCCATGCCCACGAGGTTTGAGCGGTGAATGCGCTCGAACGACTCGGCGATCACGGCGCGAACGCCCAAAAGACGGGTGCCTTTGGCCGCCCAGTCGCGCGACGAGCCGGTGCCATATTCCTTGCCGGCGAAGATCACCAGCGGACGGCCTTCCGACGAATAACGCATCGCGGCGTCATAGATCGGCATCACGTCTTGTGACGGGAAGTGCTTGGTCACGCCACCTTCGATCTCCGGCGTGATCTTGTTGCGGATACGGATGTTGGCGAAGGTGCCGCGCATCATCACTTCGTGGTTGCCGCGACGCGCGCCATAGGAGTTGAACTCGCTGGTCGGTACGCCGTGTTCGGTCAGATACTGACCGGCGGGCGAAGACGCCTTGATCGACCCAGCCGGGCTGATGTGGTCGGTGGTGATCGAGTCGCCAAACACGCCCAAAACGCGGGCTTCGACGATGTCGGTGACCGCATCCGGGGTCATGGTCATACCGGCAAAGTACGGCGGGTTCTGGACATAGGTCGAGGCCCCGTCCCAGCCATAGGTCTGGCCGCCCGAGATCTCGATCCCCTGCCAGTGCTCGTCGCCTTTGAAGACGTCCGCATAGCGGCTTGAGAACATGGCGTTGGTGACGTGGGCGCGTTGCAGCTCAGCGATTTCCGCCGAGGTCGGCCAGATGTCTTTCAGGAACACCGGCTCACCATCCGAACCCGTGCCGATCGGATCATTGGCCAGGTCGATCTTCATCGAACCGGCCAGGGCATAGGCGACCACCAGCGGCGGCGAGGCCAGGTAGTTGGCCCGCACGTCCGGATTGACGCGGCCTTCGAAGTTGCGGTTGCCCGACAGGACCGACGTCGCCACCAAATCCCCGTCAGCGATCGCGGCTGAAACGGCTTCCGGCAGCGGGCCGGAGTTACCGATACAGGTGGTGCAGCCATAGCCGACCAGGTTAAAGCCCATGGCGTCGAGGTCTTCGGTCAGACCGGCGCTATTGAGGTAGTCGGTGACCACCTGCGAGCCCGGAGCCAGCGAGGTCTTGACCCACGGCTTCACGCTGAGGCCCTTGGCGCGAGCCTTGCGGGCCACGAGACCGGCGGCAATCAGCACCGAGGGGTTCGAGGTGTTGGTGCACGAGGTAATGGCGGCGATCACCACATCACCATGACCAATCGCATAGTCCGTACCCGCGACCGGCGCGCGCACGTCGAGCGCGTCAGCCTTGCCAAACTCCCCGGCCAGCGCCTTCTGGAATTCCGAGGCCGCATCCGACAGCAGCACGCGGTCCTGGGGACGCTTGGGCCCGGCCAGCGACGGCTGAACGCTTGAAATGTCGAGTTCGAGGGTATCGGTGAACACCGGCTCTTGATCGGCATCGACCCACAGGCCTTGGGCCTTGGCATAGGCTTCGACGAGGGCGACACGCGCCGGATCACGACCGGTGGCGGCGAGATAGTCGATGGTGGCCTGGCTGACCGGGAAGAAGCCGCAGGTCGCGCCATATTCCGGCGCCATGTTGGCAATGGTCGCCTGATCTTCGAGGGTCAGGTGGGCCAAGGCCTCGCCATAGAATTCCACGAATTTGCCGACCACGCCCTTTTTGCGCAGCATCTGGGTGACGGTCAGCACGAGGTCGGTGGCCGTCGCGCCTTCCGGCATGCGGCCGGTCAGCTTGAACCCGATCACTTCGGGGATCAGCATCGGGATCGGCTGGCCGAGCATGGCGGCTTCGGCTTCGATCCCGCCGACGCCCCAGCCCAGAACGGACAGGCCATTGATCATGGTGGTGTGGCTGTCGGTGCCAACCACGGTATCGGGATAGGCCACCGATTGCTCATCGGCAATGTTGGTCCACACGGTCTGGGCCAGATACTCCAGGTTCACCTGGTGACAGATCCCGGTTCCCGGCGGCACAACGCGGAAGTTATTGAAGGCGGACGAACCCCAACGCAGGAAGCGGTAACGCTCGATGTTGCGCTCATATTCGCGCTCAACGTTGGCCGAAAACGCTTGAGCATTACCGAAATTGTCCACCATCACCGAGTGGTCGATCACGAGGTCGACCGGGTTCAGCGGGTTGATCTTGGCCGGATCAGCCCCGAGGCTGACCATGGCATCGCGCATGGCGGCCAGATCGACCACCGCCGGAACCCCGGTAAAGTCCTGCATGAGGACCCGGGCCGGACGGAAGCTGATTTCGTGCTCGACCGCGCCTTTGTTCTCAACCCAGGCCGCGAGGGCCTTGAGGTCTTCAGCGCCAACCGATACGCCATCTTCATGGCGCAGCAGGTTTTCCAGCAGCACCTTGAGCGAGGCGGGCAGACGGGAAATCCCTTCCAGACCTGCCGCTTCGGCTGCCGGAAGGCTGTAATAGGTATAAGACTGATCGCCGACTTGCAGCGTGGCGCGGGATTTGAAACTGTCGATGGACGACATAGGGGCTTCCTTCTGTGAGCGACCGCAGCACAGGTACAGCGAGGGATCGCGCGCTTGATCACCGGACACACAGGGACCGGTGCGCGCCGCGGTTTCCCGCCGCGGTCAAATGCCTTCTAGACCGCTCTTAAGCTGTCGTCCATTGAGGGATGAAGAATGAAAGGGATTTCCCCCTGTGATTGTTGAAGTACAGACAGAAAAACTGGCGTTACGGCGGGGAGATCGCCCGCTTTTTAAAGACTTTGATTTGCGTTTGCACAAAGGCGAGGCCCTTAGCCTGACCGGACGCAATGGCGCGGGCAAGACCACCTTGCTCCGCGCCCTCGCCGGTTTTGTCCAGCCTGAGGCCGGTGAGATCCGCTTTCTTGGAGCCAATGGCGAATTTGAGGCGGAAACCGCGCGCGCCACCGGCCTGCATTGGCTGGGCCACGCCGAGGGGCTGAAACCCACCCGCACCGCCGAAGAAGAACTGGTTTTTGCCACCCAATGGTTTGGCGGTCATCGCGAGAGTGCCTTTGCCGCCGCCGACCGTCTGGGCCTGACCCCGCTCTTGGGGCTGGAAACCCGTAAGCTGTCAGCGGG
>DAITMY010000175.1:0-5372 GCA_036834925.1 Asticcacaulis sp. | reverse complement strand
ACCAAGGCCTATCCGGGCGGCAAAAAGGTGTTCGAGGACATCTGGCTGTCCTTCTACTCCGACGCCAAGATCGGCGTGGTGGGGGTCAACGGCTCGGGTAAATCGACCCTGCTCAAGATCATGGCCGGGATCGACAAGGAGTTCTCGGGCGAGGCTCGCGCCGCCGATGGCGTCAAGATGGGCTACCTTGAGCAGGAGCCGCACCTCAACCCCGAGCTCAATGTCTATCAGAACGTCATCGCTTGGTGCGAAGAGAAGCAGATCTTTGACCGCTATAACGCGATCGCGGCTCAGCTCGGCGAGGACTATTCCGACGAGCTGATGGAAGAGATGAACAGCCTGCAGGAAAAGATCGACGCGGGCGATCTGTGGGACATCGACAGCAAGATCGAAATGGCTATGGGCGCGCTGCGCTGTCCGCCGGATGACTCGGGCGTGGAAAAGCTCTCGGGGGGAGAGCGTCGTCGGGTGGCTCTGGCGCGTCTGCTGCTGTCCAAGCCCGACATGCTGCTGCTCGACGAACCGACCAACCACCTGGACGCAGAATCGGTGGCCTGGCTTCAGCACCACCTGGAAAACTTCCCGGGCTGTGTGATCCTCGTCACCCACGATCGTTACTTCCTTGATCAGGTCACTAAGTGGACCCTCGAACTCGATCGCGGCAAGGGGATCCCCTATGAGGGCAACTACTCGGGCTGGCTGGAACAAAAGACCAAGCGCATCATCCAGGAGCAGTCCGAGTCCGAGGCCCGTCAACGCGCCATGAAGCGCGAACTGGACTGGGTTCGCTCTTCGCCCAAGGCCCGTCAGGCCAAGTCGAAAGCCCGTCTGGCGTCCTATGAGGAAATGGTCGCCGCGCAGGAAAATGCCCGCGCCGCCCAGACCTATGCCCACATCCAGATCCCGCCCGGACCGCGCTTGGGCAATGTCGTCATCGAAGTGACCGACATGAAGAAGTCGTTTGGTGAGCGCACCCTGTTTGATGGCCTGTCCTTCAAACTGCCGCCCAACGGCATCGTCGGGGTGATCGGGCCGAACGGCGCCGGTAAATCGACCCTGTTCAAGCTGATCACGGGCCAGGAAACCCCGGACACCGGCTCGGTGCGCCTCGGGGAAACCGTCAAACTGGCCTATGTCGACCAAAGCCGCGATGCGCTTGATCCCAACAAGACCATCTGGGAAGAAGTGTCCGGCGGGCTCGATATCATCAAGGTTGGCCAGCGCGAGATCAACAGCCGCTCTTACCTTTCGTCGTTTAACTTCCGCGGCGGTGACCAGCAGAAAAAGGTCGGCCTGCTGTCGGGCGGTGAGCGCAACCGCGTCCACCTGGCCAAGACTCTGACCACGGGCGGCAACGTCATCCTGCTCGACGAACCGACCAACGACCTCGATATCGAAACCCTGCAAAACCTCGAAGAGGCGCTCGAAGAGTTCGCCGGTTGCGCCGTGGTCATCAGCCACGACCGCTGGTTCCTCGACCGTCTGGCCACCCACATCCTCGCCTTTGAGGGCGACGGCCATGTGGAATGGTTCGAGGGCAACTTCGAAGCCTATGAAGAAGACAAGAAGCGCCGCCTCGGCGCCGATAGCCTCATCCCGAAACGTTTGAAGCATCAGAAGTTCGGGCGCTGATCCGGGCGGGACTTAAAGTTCATCGCTAGAAAGAGGCCGTGGCAACGCGGCCTCTTTTTTTGTTAGGCTGGATAACGCTTTCCGTTGACGATGAGGGCCCTCAGGCGCGCCTTACCATCGGATCCGAGTGAGATTTCCGCGATGGCTTGGGTCTGGGGATCCTGCAAGGCCTTTTCCAGCGCGAGCGCGGTTTCGGCATTGGCGTAAAAGCGGCTAATGGGCAGCATGACCCGGACCTTATAAGGTGGGTTCGCCTTTTCGTCTTGTTTATCAAATTGGCAAGAGCCAATTGTGCCAATGAGGCCAGCTTTTCGCACGGCTTCTGGAGACGGGAAGTCGCCAATAACCAAAGCCTTGCCTCTTTCGCGTTTCAAGCCAAGGTAAGTTTCTCCGTAGCATTTGGGTGCTATGTTTTGCTCAGAGAAAAATGACAATTCAACATAGTTGCCGCTGAGTATATCTCTTGGATCAAAGCCTTCAACAGACAGGGTGGCTGGTATTCCCTCTCTTGCAAGTCTGTTCTCATTATAGAGGATGCCGCACAAAATAAGGCAAAGAACTGTAGCGGCCAGTCCTATTCTAAGGGTTGAGGCATGAATTAAATTCATTGCTGATCACCTTTTGCCTTGGTTTCTGTCTGCTTTTTTAAAAACATCGCGATGAATCCAGTGATAATGCCAATGGCTATGAAAATGGCTGCAGCGTTCAGAAGTGATGAAAATGTTGAAGTTATGCCAAACACGCAAATAATTGAAAGTATTGAAGCGAAAGCGGTAATCCATTTGCTCTTTATGTAGTTTCCAAAGGCAATAAAAATCAAATTTACAATTAGGCAAATTATCAAATTAATTATGCCAAATCCGTAAGTTATTGCTATCAAGGTGTTCAATGATAATAAAGAGGCGCATCCGCTTGCGGTTTTGAATCCAGAAATGAGTTTTTTTGTTTTGCCCTCGTGGATATGCGCCGTTAGGCACAAGGCAAGATAGCAAACCGATAGCAGGGCAAAAGTAATTGACTTTTCATATTGGTAATCTTTTATTAAAATTGAGAAATATTCAATTGAGACAAAAATAATTGCTATAGTGTATATAATGGCCGCAGCTGAGAAAAGATTTGTTTCTTCCCTGAGGCTTTTCATAGTTGCGATTGCGGCCAGTACAATAAGCGCAAAATAATATTGCGCGGCCATAAGGGGTTGTAAGCTAGGATCTGTGTTGAGGACATTGCTGGTCGCGGCAATTCCAGCCGCAACCAATCCGAGGATGAGCGGCGGGCCTGAGCGTCCGGCCAGTCCCAGTCCAACAGCACCCAATCCGGCTATAAGTACAGCATCAACGGGATTGCCACTGATTTGGTACATCTGACCGATGAGGCCGATACCGGCTGCAAAAGTACAGGCGCAAATCGTCAGAAAGGTATCTCGAAGTGCCGGATGGTTTCTTCTTGCTTGTTGTGCCGCTATCCCTGCGCTGGCCAATATAAGGACTAAGAGTCCTACAAACCGAACCAGTCGCGGCAGGCCGTCCCAATTGGCCGCAATAAAGGTAATGACCGCAGCACCAATCAAAAACCCAGACACGATCATCAAAGCTAGACTGGTATTGAAGCGCTGCCTAGTGGGCAGTGTGTCAGATATGGCTTTGACTTGATCAGATGACAGCAGGCCTTGCGATTGCCAGCGGTCAAGATCTTTGCGAACCTTGTCTGTGTAGCTCAAGACATCCCCCCGGGTGTGTCGTCAAGACAATATCAGTTTTTTATTGGCACGGTTTCTGAGTCCGCCCTACGCTCCCAACCGTTGTAGGTCGCGGGCGGCGGTGTCGCGCATGCTGGCGAGGCCCGCGTGGCCCGGAACGGCACTGGCGAGCTGGTCGAACAAGCCATGGGCGCGGCCATAGAGCTGCACGGCCTGATCGCGGGCGCCGCGCATTTCCTGGATCTGGGCGAGGCGGGCATAAGAGAGTGCGAGGCTGGAGCGCAGTTGCAGATTATCGGCCTCTGCGGTGGCCTGTTGCTCGGCCAGGGCCTGATAGTCCGCGAAATAGCCACAGGCCTCTTCGGTGGCCCCGCGCTTGAGCGCCAGATCCCCCAGCATCGGCAGGACCCTGAGCTGCTCGGACTGGCTGTCCGGGGCGGCCAGCAGCATCCGGCCATAGTGTTCCGCCCGATCGAACTGACCGAGGGCGGCGTGACGGCGGGCCAGATAGCTCAGGCTGCGGCCATCATAGGGATTGTTCTGGACGCTGAGGGCAAAGCCATCGAGCGCGGCGGCATCATCGCGGCCCAAGTAAAGGGTGGCCAAGGTGCGATAGGCCTCGGCGGCTTCAGCCTGACGCCCTGTGGCCGCCAGCCGCTCGGCGCGGCTACGGATCTGGGCGAGGGCGGGGGCCAGTTGTCCGGCGGCGAGCAGGGCGGCCGCACCTTGGAGCGCTGGATCTTCGGTCTGAGTCAGGTGGGTAATGCGGGACGCCAAGGTGTCCTGCATCTCGGCGCGCGCCGCTTCGGGCCAGTGGGCCAAGGTCTGGGCCATGGCCTGCTCATAGGTCTCGCGGGCCATATCCGTGGCCGACGGAAGTGGAGCTGTCGCGGGCTCCGGCGCGTGATCCTCGTGTTCCGGCTCGGCTGAAGTCGCAGGAGCGGACTCGGAAACGGACTCGGGCGCTGGGACTTCGGTCTGAGGGCTGTCTGCCGCCATTATGTCTTCGGCGATGAGGGCGCGTAGCTGCGCCAGCGCCGCCAGTTCTTCGGCTTCCGACGAGGCGGTTTCTGGGCGCGCACTCTGCGGTTCGGCCTCAGGCTGCGCTTCGGGCTCATCGAGGCCGAGTAGCGCCCGGGCGATTTCCGGCGCGACCCCTGCAGGCGGCTCAGGCAAAGGCGCGGCTGCGGTAACCGCTTCCGGATCGGGCTCAAGCGCCGTAATGGGGAGGGCTTCCAGCAGGGCCTGAACATCCGGGCTGACGGGCGCAGCGGGTTCCGGCAAGGTGCAGAACGGCCCGTCCGCGTCAGAATTCGCTGCCCCAGCCTCTTCCGTCGTGGTCTCCGTCTCTATGGCGCGCAAGGAAACGAACGGCAGGATTTTAGCCCCCAAAGGCTCAGGTTCGGCCTCAAGCTCAGCCTCAGCCTGAGGGGGCGACTCGACGGGCGGGCTAACCGGCGGCAGAGCGGGGGTCAGCTCAGACAGGGCTTCGGGCGTAAAGACCTGAGCCGAAGGCGCGGTCTCAGCGGTCGTCACCGGGATATCCGGGCGCGCCACAGGCGGGGCCGGAGATAAGGCCGAAAGGCTCGGGACATCGAACTCATCATCGGTCATTGCCAAGGTCGGCGCGACCGTGGCTGTGCGCAGTTCCGGGCGATCCGCTGCTGCCGGGCGCACCGAAGACCGCGATGGCGCAGGAATGGGGCTGGGATTGGAAACGCTCATGGCCGGAGCTTGGGCCGGGACAACGCTGTAAAGCGGGGCTTCAGCCTTGGCCGGGCTGACCATGCGGGCAAAGGCACCGATGATGGAAATCAGGGCGACGAGGGCACAGAACAGCACCAGTCCCGCCATATCCGGCGACAGCCGCGCCCAGTCCATCCAAGCGGCCTGTTCGAGACTTCCGAGAGGGGCGTTTGCCTGCCACAGAAAGCCGTAACCGGCGGCCAGGGACAGCCCCAGCAGCACCAGAAAACCGGTCGCGCGTTTCATCGAACCCCACATGCGTCGTCTGAGCCCCCACAAACGGACAATCACACTC
>DAITMY010000174.1:0-5375 GCA_036834925.1 Asticcacaulis sp. | reverse complement strand
ATATTATTTACAATAATTATATTTTCCGACTCCGCAACAATAACCCCTTCAATCTTTTCAGCCCCTCCGCCCTCAATCACATAATGAATGTCAACAATGTCGTAGTTTCCCGAGTTGCTCACCTCACACCTCGCGGGCGACGCCGTCGAGCAGGGGGACAAAGCGCACTTCGCCCAGATCATCCGCCAGAAACGCGCCGTCCTCGGTGGCGGTATAGCGCATCAGCCGCTGGACCGCGCCGCGCCCCACCGGGGCCAGCAGGATCCCGCCGGGCTTGAGCTGCATCAACAAGGCCTTGGGCACGTCTTGGGCGGCGGCGGTGGCCATGATCCGGTCGAACGGGGCCTGTTCTGGCCACCCGGCCCCGCCATCGGCGAACTTGGTGATGATGTTTTCCAAACCGAGCGTGCGGAACCGCGCCTCGGCCTCGGTCATCAGGCTGCGATAGCGCTCGACCGAATAGACATAGCGCACCAGCCGCGACAGCACCGCCGTCTGATAGCCCGAGCCGGTCCCGATTTCGAGCACCCGGTGGCGGGCCTCAAGCCGTAGGGCCTCGGTCATGCGCGCAACGATATAGGGCTGGCTGATGGTCTGGCCGCAAGCAATCGGCAGGGCCGAGTCTTCCCACGACCGATCCTGGAACAACGACGGCACAAACAGATTGCGCGGCGTGGCCTCCATGGCGTCGAGCACCCGCGCATCGAGGATCCCTTGCGCCCGCAAACCGGCCACGAGCTGGCTGGCGGCCGCAAGCGGTGTCTCAGTGTCCGTCGGGGTCGGGGTGTCGGTCATGGCGATCAGAGCGCCCGGACCGGGGCGTTGAAGCGGGGCGGCACCCCGCCCAGCACGCCCTTGAGCCGGTTCAGGGTCACTTGGTGGGTCAGGTCGATGTGCAGTGGCGTCACCGAGATCTTGCCCTCGGCAATGGCATGCAGGTCGGTCCCGGCGGGCGGCTCGGCCTCGCCGCCTCGGAAGCCCATCCAGAAATAGGGCCGCCCACGCAGGTCGGTGCGGCGCTCGGCATGCATGTGGTGCACATCGCGCTGGCCCTGACGCGTGACCTCGACGCCCTTGACCTGATCGGGGGTGCGGTCGGGGAAATTGATGTTGAGGATCACATCCGGCGGCCAACCGGCCTCCAGCAGGTGCTGGATGATCCCCGGCGCAAAATGCTCGGACGTGTCCCACGGGATCGGATGCCCGTCGGTAAAGTCACCGAGGCTCTGAGACAGGGCGATCGACGGCACGCCCATGGCCATGCCTTGCAGCGCGCCCGCCACGGTCCCGGACATGGTGGTATCATCGGCGAGGTTCTGGCCCCGGTTGACCCCCGACAGGATCAGATCCGGCGGCGACGGCATCAGGTCATTGACCGCCAGCAGCACACAGTCGGTCGGCGTGCCCGACACCGCCCAGCCGCGCTCCCCCACCGGAAACGCCCGCAAGGGCTCCTGTAGGGTGATGCTGCGCCCCTTGGCCGATTGCTCATGCAGCGGCGCGCTGATCCACACATCGTCGGACAAGGTCGCGGCAATGCGTTGCAGCACCGCAAAACCGGGGGCGTCAATTCCGTCGTCGTTGGTCAGCAGGATGCGCATGCTCAGACGGCCCCCTCGCCGCCAATGTGGGTCAGACCGCCCATATAGGGCTGGAGCACAGCCGGAATGGCAATCCGCCCGCCTTCGTCCTGATAGTTTTCCAAAATGGCCACCAGGGTGCGCCCGACCGCCAGCCCCGAGCCATTGAGGGTATGGACAAAGCGTGTGCCCTTTTCCCCGGCCTTGCGGCTGCGGGCGTCCATGCGCCGGGCCTGGAAGTCGCCACAGTTCGAGCAGGACGAGATCTCCCGCCAGGTGTTTTGCGACGGCAACCACACTTCGAGGTCATAGGTCTTGCGCGCGCCAAAGCCCATGTCGCCGGTGCAGAGCAACAGGGTGCGGAAGCTCAGGCCCAGACGCTTGAGGATGGTTTCCGCGCAATCGGTCATGCGCTCATGTTCCTCGGCGGACTGTTCAGGCGTGGTGATCGAGACCAGCTCGACCTTCTGGAACTGGTGCTGGCGGATCATGCCCTTGGTGTCGCGCCCGGCTGAACCGGCCTCGGCCCGGAAACATTGGGTCAGGGCGGTCAGGCGCAGCGGCAGCTCTTCTTCGGCGGTGATCGCCTCACGCACCAGATTGGTCAGGGACACTTCGGCCGTGGGGATGAGGTAATGTTCCGCCGTGGTCTTGAACAAGTCCTCTTCAAACTTCGGCAATTGCCCCGTGCCGTAAAGGGCCTGATCGCGCACCAGCACCGGCGGGCTGACTTCGAGATAGCCATGCTCGCGGGTCTGGACATCGAGCATCCACTGGCCGATGGCCCGCTCCAGTCGCGCCAGCTCGCCCTTGAGCACCACAAAGCGCGCACCGGACATCTTGGCGGCGGCCTCAAAGTCCATCATCGCGCCCATCGGCCCCTTCAGCGCCTCGCCGAGGTCGGCATGGTCGCGCGGGGTAAAGGGCAGGATATTGGGCTCACCGTGGCGACGGATCTCCAAATTGCCGCTTTCGTCCTCGCCCAGCGGCACGTCGTCGAACGGCAGGTTCGGCAGGGCCGCCAAACCCGCCTTCAGATCCTCATCCAGCGCCCGCTCACGCTCGCTGGCGGCGTTGATCACGCCCTTGATCGCCTCGACCTCGCCCATCAGCCGGGCCGCAGTGGCCTCGTCCTTCTGGGCCTTGGCCTTGCCGATCTCGCCCGACAGCTTTTTCAGCTGGGCCTGATTGGTTTCAAACTCGGTCTTGGCCGCGCGTAAGTTCTTGTCGAGCGCGATCAGGCTATCGACCACCGCCGCGGCATCCGCCATGCCCCGGGCGGACCAGCCGCGCACATAAAGCTCGGGGGTTTCGCGGAGGGCTTTACTGTCATGCATGGCGCACACTCGGGATTAGGAAAAAGGCAGGAAACGGACGACCGTCAGGCCGATCTGTTTACGGTGATGCGAACGGGCTTCCAAGCCCCCGAACCGGGTCCGAGGGCTTTTTCAGCGGTCAATAGGGCACGGCATCCGTGCCGGTCTCGTCGAGATCCTCGTCCTTGCGGCGCATCTCGATCAGACGCACGCACCAGATCGAGAGTTCATAGAGCAGCGCAATCGGGATCGCCAACATCAGCTGGCTGATCGGATCCGGCGGCGTGACAATGGCGGCCACGATCACGATCCCCAGAATGGCATAGCGCCGCCCTTCGGACAGCAACTTGGCATTGACGATGCGGGCCATGCCCAGCAGCGTCACCACGATCGGCAACTGGAAGCACAGACCAAAGGCCAGCAGCAGGGTCATGACCAGCGACAGATAGTCTGCCACCTTGGGCAACAGCTCGACCGTCACACCACCCTGTCCGAGGATCTGTTGCGACAGCGAGAACCACAATACCATCGGCAGGATGATAAAATAGACCAGAGCGGCCCCAAGGCTGAACAGGATCGGCGCGGCGACCAAGAACGGCGCAAAGGCCATTTTTTCCCGCCGATAAAGGCCCGGCGCAATAAAGCGATAAAGCTGCCAAGCGATCACCGGAAAGCTCAGCACCAGCGCGCCAAACCCGGCCAGCTTCATCTTGGTAAAGAAGAACTCCAGCGGCGCGGTATAGATCAGCTTCAGATCGCTGGTCGCTTCGGGCACGGGAATATAGCCGGTCATGGCCAGCAACAGATCAAACGGCCCGTGATTGGCCCCGATGGCCTTTTGCGCGGCCAACAGCCGTCCGGCCATCTCAAACGGTTGCAGCAGCACCATGTAGATCTGCTGGGCAAAGGCAAAACACAAAAAGAAACAGATCACTAGCGCCACCACCGACACGATCAGCCGCTGGCGCAGCTCGATCAGGTGGTCCATCAGCGGCGCGCGCGAGGCCTCGATCTCGTCTTCGGGATTATAGGTCATGCTTTGGGCTCCCCGGCCTGGGGCATGGGGGCAACCGGTTGCGGCGATTGTGCGGGGACTTCGGGCGCGGACGTTTCCGTCCAGGCATAGGGATCGGCGGCCTCGACCGTCCGCGCCTGCGGCGGCAGACCAGCTTCGTCCAGGCCCGGCATGTTTGGTGCGCCCGAGACTGGACCCCGCTGGTGGCCATAGCGGCCCTCGCCCACGAGCCCGTCTTCGATCTCACCCGAGGTCGCGGCCATATCCTTGCGCAGATCGTCTAAGGGCCGCGCCTGACGCAGGGCCTCGACCTGGGCCCGCAATTCATCCAGCTCCGACTGGCGGGCCATTTCATCAAAGCTGGCGCGGAAATCATCGGCCATGGCCCGCATCCGGCCCATAAACTGGCCAAACTTGCGCAGCAGCGCCGGCAGGTCCTTAGGACCCACGATCACCAACGCCGCAATGGCAATTACAATGAGTTCGGACGCCCCGATTCCGGGAAGCATGCACGCGCCTTTATGCTGTTACGCTCGATAACGGATCCGGTCGGCTCAAGCCGTCGGATCGCGGTCCGGGGCCTTGTCGTTGGTGACAATCGGCGCGGCTTTGGGCTTTTCGGCGCTGGCCTCTTCGGACTTGGCCTGATCGTCCTTCAGGCCGTCCTTGAACGCCTTGATCCCCTTGGCGGCATCGCCCATCAGGCCGGATAACTTGCCACGACCGCCAAACAGCACCAGCGCCACAACCGCGACGATGACCCAGTGCCAAATGCTCATGCTACCCATGATGCCACTCCCTCGGTTGCCCGGCGCGGTTCGTTCGCGGCCAGACGTTTACGCTTTGCCCCTATATAGGCGAGGAATGCGAGCGGTTCAAAGCGGCAAATCCGGCTTTGTCCGTTTCCGGGGGATGGACGCAAGACCCCTTAGGACGCCCTGAAACACATGGCGCACACCTAAAAGCCAACACACCCTCTCATCGCAAATGATCTAACGTAATTTATGATGGCCTTAAGGTAACAATCGACCGCTTAAACAAAAATAAATTTGCTATCAAAAGCGGCACTGGGAAGAAAATTGTAAGTAATGAAAATTGAAAATCTAAATCAAAAAAGCGATAAAGTTTGAAAGTATTTATATTAAAGCTATCAATTACAATATAACCAAGAATAGCGACGCTGATATTTATTAGTAAAACAACCAAATAGGGAAATGGGTAGAATTTATAATGTAGCTTTGCATCACATGCGTAGCAATTATCAACCGCTTTTAAATCACCGAACCAAAAAGAGTCCGACAAAAACCTTAGATAGGATGTAGAACTAGAAAATATATCGCCATACTCCTCCCCACATGAATAACAATGAATTGCAAAATAATGTGTGGCAGAAAAAATATTTGCAATCAGAATTACAAATGGAATGCCAATATTCAAATTTCGAGTGTACACAAAATACATAGA
>DAITMY010000173.1:0-5397 GCA_036834925.1 Asticcacaulis sp. | reverse complement strand
CTTGCATACAGAGCACGAATTTGTCGCATGTTTTGCCGGGGGCATGAGCCGGTGGCGCGCCACGGCAGCGGCCGTGCGTCTTGGGATCATCCTGACGCTCATTTGCCTTATCGCCAATCTGTTCCTACAGCCCCTGGCCGCTCGGGAAAAACGCGCGCTGCTTTATGCCGCTAAAACAGATCTCGCGGCGACGCTCGTGCGTGAAGGCGAGTTTGTCACGACGGGTAACATGACGATCTATACCCAGCGGATCGATCAGAATGGTCTGCTGCGACAACTGTTTATCCACATCGCTTCTCCGTCTGGTGACAAAACCTACAGCGCGCAAACAGGCCGAATTATCAACGACAAGGGCAACCCGAGCCTGATCATGCGCAAAGGCACGCATCAGGAGCTCAACAGTGACGGGTTCCTGAATTATCTGTCGTTCGACGAATATGCTTTTGACCTCGGCCCTTATGTGGATCAGGAAGAAAGTCTTTACTTTAAAGCCTCGGATCGGTGGGTCCACGAGCTGGTGTTTCCAAACCTCGACATTGAGTTTGAAGCTCGGAATCGTCTGGAGTTTCTGGCCGAAGGTCACGCGCGTATTGCGTCACCCCTCTATGTGATGACCTTTATCATGCTGGCTCTCGTCGGCGTTCTGGGAGGTAGCTTCAGTCGTGTGGGCTATGGCAAACGCATTGCCACCGTTGCGGCGATCGCAGCGGCCACGCGCATTATCGGTTTCGGCATGACCGCCGCCAGCACGAACGCCGCCTGGCTGAATGTGTTGCAATACATCGTCCCGCTCGTTCCGCTGATCGTGTCCGCGCGTATTTTGTACGGAAAACCCAAGGTCATGGCGAACCAGCTAACAGAATTCACCCCGCTGGAAGCATCTGTCAGCGGAGGGCGACGCGCATGACGGATACCCCTAGCCCGATGACAAAACCCCGATCCCGGTCCAAGGCGTTACGACCGAATGACGGCCTGCGTCTCTCCTTTGGTCGGCTCGAAGACTATGTCCTGCGTCGCGTTGCGGCCTCGACACTGATTGCGCTCGCTGTGCTCTCGAGCATTATTTTTCTCATCGACTTTGTAGAAATCTCGCGAACGGTCGGCGTTCGGAGCGACTTTGGCTCGGTTGAAATCCTAGGGTTGATGCTGCTGAAAGCGCCCAGCGTCATCTTGATCCTCTTACCCTTTGTCTTTCTGTTCGGCGCGCTTGCGGCCTTTGTCAGTCTCAACCGAAAAAGTGAGCTGATTGCGATGCGTGCCGCTGGTGTTTCTGCCTGGCGGTTTGTTTTTCCGGCCATGGCCACGGCGGCAGTGGCTGGGATCCTGACTGTTTTTGTCCTCAATCCGGTGACATCGCTGCTTTCGGAACGCTACGAGCGCATTAGCCAGCAAGCGCTGATGCAAGCTGTGGCCACTGACAACCGTCCCGTTTTCCTTAGACAAGGCGATGGACAGACCCAAATCGTCGTTCGCGCTCAGAGCCGAACCCTGCCGGGCAACAAGCTCGAAGGGGTTTCCTTATGGATTTTCAACGTCGATAGTGTCGGCAACTCTCAGTTCAGCAAGCGGATTGATGCCGCGACGGCCATTCTCAAGCCGGGGTTTTGGGAACTCTACAAGGCGCGTGAAGCCTCTCCCGGTGAACAAGCCCTCGATTACGATGTGTTGTCGATCCCGTCTGTTCTGGATCCGCGCTCGGCCTTTGAGAGCTATGCCTCGCCTGAGTCAACCCCGTTCTGGCAGTTACCAAACCTGATCCATGAAATCGAAAATGCCGGGTTCTCGGCAACGTCCTATCGGCTGCGATTACATCAACTGCTCGCGACACCCGTGATGTTTGCCGCCATGGCGGCCATGGGCGCGGTCTTTTCGTTGCGTCTGATGCGTTTAGGCGGTTTGGCCCGTCTGGCCGCTTCCGGGGTCGCGCTTGGCTTTGTCATTTTCTTTTTCAACCAGTTCTGCGCAGCACTAGGTAAGGCAGAAATCATCCCGGTCTTTTTAGCGGGATGGTCGACCCCTGTCGTCGCGCTCTTGTCGGCGGTTACACTGCTTTGTTACACCGAAGACGGTTAAGGCGGGCCTCTCAGAACCCCTAGCCGCATAAACCGCCTCTGAGGAGCCCTGTATGACCTTGACGACCGCCGCCCCTTACCCTGCCTTTCGCCAAGACGGCGCGCCTTACCGTCTTGCGTCCGGGGCCTTTCGGCGTCATTTGCGGGCGGGCGTCGCCCTAGCATCCTTAAGTCTGGCTTCCGCAGCCATGGCTCAGGACGGTGTCGAGACTGTCGTTCAATCCGCGACATACCGCCCTCAAGTTCAGGCGGCCCTGGCTCTGTCTCAGCCGGTTGAGACCTCGACCATCCAGACCCTGTCTTCATCACCTCGCCAAGTTTATCGTAAGGACCTCGTGGGGCCAGATGGCCTGGTCCCAGACGGGCTCTATATCGAAGCCGAGCAGATCATCCAGAGCGGCCAAGACGATGACGCGGACAAGATTGTAACAGCAAAAGGCAACGTTGAAGCGCGCTACCGCAACCGACTGATCCGGGCGCAAGAGGTCCAATATAATAGTGCCAATGGGCTGGTTGTTGCGCGCGGAAAAGCGGCGATCATCAATGATGACAACAGCGTTCAGTATGCCGAAGTCATCGAGATGGACGATCAATTTCGGGCAGGCTCAGCCTCGGATTTTGCGTCGCGCGGGGCAGACAATGCGAAGATGGCGGCCGCCAGCGTGGTCCGCCGCAGCGAGACCGTGACCGAGCTGAACAAGGCGATTTTTACCCCCTGTGAGCTGTGCACCAAGGACGGCGTGACCTCTCAGCCCACATGGTCGATCAGCGCCGACAAAATGATCCAAGACAAGGACAACAAGGTTGTTCTGTACCGAAACGCCGTTTTCTCCGCCAAGGGCCTACCGCTCGTCTATTTGCCGGTGCTCTGGCACCCGGACCCCAGCGCGGATCGCGCTTCGGGTTTCCTGACTCCTAAAATCAACCGCTCTAAAAAACGGGGCGCGACGATTGAATTGCCCTATCTTTGGGTCATTTCGCCCCATCAAGATTTAATCCTCTCACCCCAGATCAATGAGCGGGTTAATCCGTTCCTCAACACGACTTGGCGCAAGCGTTTCTATTCTGGCGAAGTTGAAATCCGCGCGGGTTACACCAACGATCAGATTTTCGACTTTAAAGGTCGTAAGTACGGCGAAAAACTCCATCAGTCCTACATTCTTGGACGCGGCGATTTTAAAATCGACAAAAAATGGAGCTGGGGCTTTTCAGCGGAACACGCCTCGAATGACTCCTTGTTTGACCGCTACAACGTTTCAGATGTGTTTGAAGCGCGCGGTCTTTATGCTGCTGACAGCCGCCGCCTGATTACCCAAGTCTATGCCCAGCGCCGAGACACCAATACCTATGCCTCTATGGCGGTGATGCGGTTCCAAGACCTGCGTGAATTTGATATCAGCCGAACCGAAGGGGCCTATCCGCCCATCATCAAGCAGATCCCGGATGGGATTATGCCCAAGATAGCTATGATGGAGTCCCGCTGGGATCCTAAAATGGACTTCTTGGGCGGGCGGGTCCGCGTCAAAAGCTCGGCTGTGGCCTTGATGCGCGAACGCTATGTTGGGGCCCCTTATCTTCCCGCAAAGGGCCTAATCGTAACGACATTTCCAACCGATCAAGATGGCTGGCCAATCACGCCTGAGCCTGGCGTCGATAGCGCGCGTGGAACGCTCGAAGGCGATTGGCGCTCTGTGTTTGTGACGCCCTTTGGGCTTCGGCTAGAGAACTTCCTGTCTGTTCGCGGCGATGCCTATCATGTCCGCGAATTTGATCGTTCAGATACGAGCAAGACGATTACTCAGGCTCTGGGTACAGCGGGCTTGGAATTAAGCTATCCCTTGATCCGTCAAGTTGGCACCTCAAATCTGCTCATAACACCCATGGCGCAGTTTGCTTTTTCGCCAAGAAAGACCCGTAGCCCCTATCTGCCCAATGAAGACAGTGTCGTCTTTGAGTTCGATGAAACGACCTTGATGCGCACCAACCGGTCTCCGGGCTTTGACCTTTATGAAACGGGAAACCGGCTCAATGTGGGTCTAAAAGCCGATTTGACTTATGGCAAAGGCCGCAGTCTGAATATTCTGATTGGTCGCTCATTCCGGGACCGAGAAGAAGAGGCGTTTAAGTCTACCGTACGCGGCACAACAAAACTGACGCTCTTTGACCCGTCCAGTTTAGCCGGAACGTCCTCGAATTGGCTTGTGAGCGTCCAAGCGACGCCCGCAGACTGGGTCCGAGGTTGGACTCGACTTCGTATCGATGCAAAGGATGGGACCGTTCGCCGTGGAGAAGCCGGAGCCAGCTTCTTCTATAAAGGCGGCTACGGCTATACGCGCTATATCACCGACAAAAATACGCCGATCGTCAAGGACGGAAAGTTGATCGCCACCAACGGCATCAACTACGAATCTGTTCAAGCGGGGGGCGAGCACCTTTTCACGAAGAACTGGGGCGTGACCTATAATGTCACCCGAGATCTTAAGGACGACGTGTGGCGCCGAACCGAACTCGGCCTTCTTTACAAAGACGATTGCACCCGGGCGGAGCTCGTTTTTGAACGCGATGAAACCTCGATCGGCCTGAAAAAACCCAATACAGGCGTTTCCTTGCGCCTAACGCTCGCCACATTCGGCGTCCTAGGATATGAACGCACGGACGTGCGATAATAAGACGGACCAATAAGGACGATGACCCGGACCATGACTCAGAAAAAGACCTGGATTGGCCTGATCGCGGGTTTGTCTGCCGCAATCGCCCCCTTGGCGGCGGTGGCTCAGTCCCCTGCCTCAAATGCGGCCCCGGCGGCCCGCGCCCCTAGCATGAACGAAGGCGTTATTGCGCTTGTTAATGACGAGATTATCTCCAGCTATGACCTGCGTCAGCGCATGTTGCTGCTGATGATAACGTCTGGAGTGCAGCCGACAGAGGAAACTCTGCCCGCCCTGCAACAACAAGCCCTTCGCGGTCTCGTGGATGAGCGCTTGCAAATGCAGGAGATGAAGCAGTTCAAGCTCAAGGTTGAGGATAGCGAAGTCGACGAGGAAATTGAGAGCCTCGCTCGCCAAAATGGCATAACGGGTGAGCAACTTCTGGCTACCCTCAATCAGGCTGGCGTCGATCCGCGCACCCTTCGGGAACAGATTCGTGCTGAAGTGGGCTGGGGGCAACTCATTAACGGTCGCTTCCGCAGCCGCGCCCGCGTGGGCCAAGATACGATCACAGCAACGCTTGAGCGTCTGGCTGCCGAGGCCCAAAAGCCGCGGTACCTCATTGGCGAAGTGTTCCTTGATGCCGCGATGGTGGGCGGCATGGATCAGGCTCGCTA
>DAITMY010000172.1:0-5584 GCA_036834925.1 Asticcacaulis sp. | reverse complement strand
GCGCCTTCGACGGCCTTGCCCTGAACATCGAGCACGCCAGATTTCAGGAACACATGCACGAGCGCTTTCATCAGTTCACACCCCCTTCGATCACGCGGGGCATGTCTTTCATGATGCCCAGACGCTTGGCGACTTCGGTATAGCTTTCGATCACATCGCCGAGATCCCGGCGGAAGCGGTCCTTATCGAGCTTTTCATTGGTGGCCTGATCCCACAGACGGCAGGAATCTGGGCTGATCTCGTCGGCGAGGATCACGCGCGAGAATTCCCCTTCGAACAGACGGCCAAACTCGATCTTGAAATCCACGAGTGTAATGCCGACCGCGCTGAACAGACCACAAAGGTAGTCATTGATGCGCAAGGTCATGGCCAGGATATCGTCGATCTCCTGGGTTTGGGCCCAGTTGAAGGCGGTGATGTGCTCTTCGGTCACCATTGGATCGCCGAGCGCGTCGTTCTTGTAGTAGAATTCCACTACTGAGCGGGGCAGGGCCTGACCTTCCGGCAGGCCAAAGCGCGTGGCCATCGAGCCCGCCACGATGTTGCGGCACACGACCTCAAGCGGGATGATCTCGACTTCGCGGATCAGCTGCTCGCGCAGGTTCAGACGCTTGATGAAGTGGTTCTGGATGCCGATCCCCGCCAGGCGGGTCATCATATATTCGCTGATGCGGTTATTGATGACGCCCTTGCCTTCAAGGACGGCCTTTTTCTGGGCGTTGAACGCCGTGGCATCGTCTTTGAAGTATTGCACGAGGGTGCCCGGCTCTGGTCCTTCATAAAGGATCTTGGCCTTGCCCTCATAGATTTGTTTGCGGCGGGTCATGTCCGGCTCCTGAACGAGGCCCCGGGCGGAATAAAAAAACGCCGTCCCAGGACAGACAGCTCAAGTCCCCTGGTCGGCGCGGTTTCGCCCGGAATCGGCCTCTCACACATACGATAAGGCAATACACTCCTTAGACCAAGCTGTCACCGGACGCAATCGCAACGGATGGCGTCCGGAACAGGTCGTATCAATAGGTCGGGGCGGTGCGCGCCTTGGCGGCCTGTTCGAAGCTGTAGGCCAGACCGATCAGCCGGGCCTCGGACCAGGCTTCGGCAAAGAACGACAAGCCCACGGGCAGGCCGTTGACCTGCCCCATCGGCACGGTGATGTGCGGATAGCCCGCGACCGCCGCAAGGCTTGAAGCGGACCCGCTGTAGTCATCCCCTTTGACCGGGTCGATTTTCCAGGCCGGCCCCGTCGTTGGCGCAATCAGGGCCGCGACCTTGTGCTTGGCCCGTAAGGCATCGATGCCTTCGGTCCGCGATAGCCGCCGGGCGGTCTCAACCGCTTTCGCATAGGCCTCACCCGACGTGCCTTCGGTGGCTTCGGCCAGGTCAAAGAATTCTTGCCCAAAGAACATCAGCGCGTGGGGGTGCGCCAAGTTGAAGGCGATCACATCCTTGAGGCTGCGCACTGGCACTTGCTTGGGATCGGTCGAGGCCAGATAGGTCCCGAGGTCGGTTTTCAGCTCAGACAGCAGGATCTGAAATTCTGCCGCGCCCATCTCATTGCGAGGCAAGGCCTCGGTGATCTCGACCAGCACCGCCCCTTGGGCCTGAAGGGTCTTGAGCCCCGCCTCAAAGACCGCATCGGTCTCTTTGGAATAGCCCGTCAGGGGCCGCATGACCCCGAGCCGCACGCCCTTGAGGGCATCGGACTTCAGGGCCAGGGTATAGTCGCCCTTGCGCGCATCAGCGTCCTTGGTGGCCGGATCCATGGGGTCGGTTCCGGCCATGGCCGTCAGCATCAGGGCCGCATCGCGTACCGTGCGGGTCATGGGACCGGCGGTATCCTGACTGTGGCTGATCGGCACGATATGGGTGCGCGACACAAGGCCCACGGTGGGCTTGATCCCGACAAGGCCGTTCATGGCCGAGGGACAGACAATCGAGCCGTCGGTTTCGGTGCCGACACTGGCCCCCGCGAGGCTGGCGGCGGTGGCGGTGCCCGATCCAGAGCTTGAGCCGCAAGGGCTGTGGGCGAGGCTATAGGCGTTGCGGGTCTGGCCGCCCAAGGCGCTCCAACCGCTGGAAGAGCGCGGCGAGCGGATATTGGCCCATTCGCTGAGGTTGGTCTTGCCGAGCACTATGGCCCCGGCGGCCCGAAGGCGTGCCGCGACCGGGGCATCCCGGCCCGTGACATTGTCCTTGAGCGCCAAGGATCCAGCGGTAGTCGGCAGGGGATCCAGGGTTTCGATATTGTCTTTCAACAAGACTGGCAGGCCATGCAGGGGGCCGCGCACCTTTCCGGCCTTGCGTTCGGCATCGAGGGCGCGGGCCTGTGTGAGCGCATCCGGATTGATGCTGAGCACGCTGTTGAGGCCGGGGCCGGACTGGTCGAGGGTGCCGATGCGGTAAAGATAGGCCCGCACCAGCGCCTCGGATGTGGTCTCCCCGGCTATCAGGCGCGCCTGCAGCGTGGCAAGGTCCTGTTCTGCCACCTTGGCGGCTTCGGCCTGGGCCGGATGGGGCGGAGGTGGGGTTTGAGCCTGAGCGAGGCTCGAAACCGCCATCAGGCTAAGCGCACTGACCGCCGCCAGCCAAGACCGTGACGCGTGGGGAGAGAGCAGGACCGACATGAGCCTTATTCCCCTTTCAGGCGACGGTTGAAGAAGTCGAGTTCCGTGCGGAAGCGGTGCAGGCCCTTGGCATTGCCGCGGATCCCGTGTCGTTCACCCGGATAAAGCATGGTCTCGAACGGGATGCTCTTGGCTTGGATCGCGCCGATCGTGCGGGTGGCATTTTCGAAGATCACATTATCATCGGCCATGCCGTGGATCAGCATCAGGCTGTTCGGCTTGAGATGATCGAGCCGCGCATTGATGTCCCACGTGGCATAGCCTTCGGGGTTCTGCTGCGGGGTTTGCATGAAGCGCTCGGTATAGTGCGTATCATAGAGGCCCCAGTGCGTCGGGGCCGCGCCGCCGGATCCGGCTTTGAACGGGGTGTTCGGCTCGGTCAGCAGCAGCATGGTCATGAAGCCGCCGTAGCTCCAGCCCATTACGCCTAGGCGATTGGCATCGACATAGGGCAGGGTCTTGAGGAACGCCGCGCCATCGAGCTGGTCGATGGTCTCGACCTTACCGAGAGCCTTGTGCAAGGCGGTCTTGAATGCCACCGAGCGACCCGAAGAGCCGCGATTATCGAGCGTAAAGATGAGATAGCCCGCTTCGAGCCACAAGCGTGTGGACGGTGCCGCCCAGGCCTTCGTCACGCGTTGAACACCCGGCCCCCCATAGACGTGCACGATCACCGGATAACGCTTGGACGGATCGAAATTGGCCGGCTTTTCCAGTGAGTAGTGCATCACCTGGCCGTCGCGAGCCTTCAGCGTGCCAAACTCCTTGATCGGCAGTCCCGCCAGATAAGGCGCGTAGGGGTGTTTGTCGTCGAGCTTGTTTTCTTCGATCCAACGGACCAGCTTGCCATTGGCATCAAACAGGCCCGTGCGCGGCGGGGTTTTCGGGTTCGAATAGGTCCCGGCAAAAGCGGTGCCGGTCTTGTTGACCGTCGCGCCCCACCAGCCATCTGTGCTGGTCAAGGCCTTAGGCTTGTCGGCCTTTTTATAGCTGACGGCAAACAGCGCGTTTTCAGTCGGGTCGTCCATGCCGCTGCTGAACAGCACAAGACCGGCCTTTTCATTCAGACCCGCAATACCCCGCACCATCCAGTCGCCTTTGGTGACTTGGCGGATCAGACGGCCATCAGCGGCGTAGTGATAGATGTGGCGATTGCCATCGGCTTCCGAGGACCACAGGAATGACCCATCCGCCAGAGGACGGAAATCGTGGGTCAGCTCGACCCAGGCGTCCGAGGTCTGGGTCAGCAGGACCTTGCCCTTGCCGGTCGCCGGGTCAAACGCCATCAGATCGAGGCGGGTCTGGGCGCGGTTCTGGCGCTGGACATAGACGGTTTTGCCGTCGCGCGACCAGTTAACCCGAGCCACATAGATATCCTTGTCAGTGCCAAGGTCGAGCTGGACTTTGCGGCCGCTGGCCATGTCGTGAACGAACAGGTCGACAATCGCATTGGGGCGGCCCGCGCGCGGATAGCGCTGGAGCACAGTCTTGGAGCCATCGGCACTGATATCAAGACGCGGGACGATATCGACCGGGGTTTCATCGACGCGGGCATAGACGATTTGGCGGTCATCGGGCGACCACCAATAGCCGATATCGCGGTCCATCTCTTCTTGGGCGATGAACTCAGCAATGCCGTAGCTGATCACATCCTTGCCGTCTGTCGTCAGGGCCGTTTCCGTGCCGCTGGCCATATCGCGGACATAGAGGTTTTGGTCGCGCACATAGGAGACATAGCGGCTGGCGGGCGAGACGCGGGCGTCGATTTCATCGCCCGGCGTTTCGGTCAGGCGGCGGACCTTTTGGCTGGCCCGTTCAAACAACCAGACATCGCCGTCCAGCGGCACGAGGATAAACTGACCCTTGTCGTCCCAAGCATAGTCGACCACGCCCCGGACGCTGATACGCATCCGTTCGCGCCGAGCCTTTTCGGCTTCGGACAATTCTTTGTCCTCGGGGGCCAAGGCGCGTGCATCGATCAGCCGGAACGGCGCGCCGCCTTTTACGTCTGCTGCCCACAGATCCAGAACCTGGGCGTTGCTCTCCTTGGCCTTGAGATAGGTCACGAGGGTGCCGTCCGGTGACAGCTTAACGCCGCTCGCGGCGGGGCCGGTCAGGGAGGGGTTGTTAAAGACCCGCTCAGGGGTCAGGGCCAAGGTGCCAGAGGCGGCGTTCTGGGCCATGGCCGCCGGGGCCACAGAGGCCATCAGGGCCAGGCTAAGGGCGGTCAAAATCGTGCGTTGGTGAGTCGTCATGTGCGTTTCCCCGTCTGTCGCGTCACCTTAGGAGGTGATCTCGCCCTATTGCTACGTCAAGACGGGCTCAGACGATAGAGCCTGCCTCAGCTTCGCTTTTGTTTCGTCGTTTTTTGCCACGGTCCGCCTTTGGGCGGCTTGTGAACGCGCAATTTGGATTAGTTTCTTTCATAACGGTCATGCTCAAGTTGACCATGTTAACCTTGGGTAATGTTCCGGGTGCGTGCCCTTGTTTGCCGTCACGGCCTTATTTTTGATTTCATCATTTTTTTTACATGGCAGACATTTCGCAGAGTATGATTCAAAAAGGCGCGCTCATATCAATGTTACTTCGCATATATAAACATTAATTTATTTAATTTATTAGATTTTTGCTTTGTAATTAATGAAGGCGAAAATATGTTTACTTTGTAATGTGAGTGTTATTTTTAACACTGACTCAAAGTGTGGCTTTGAAGACTCATTTTTAACTTGACGAAAATGTCTCGAAATTGTGTCGATTGCCTCAGGCCCGCATTCAAGCACGGGCGTCACACAACGAGACCCAGTCTCGGGAGGCATGAAATGAGAGCTTATAAAAAAGGATTATTGTCCTGTACGGTGTCCGTTGCGGCGACGCTTGCGGCGATGGCCGTATCACAGGTCGCTGCGGCGCAAACGGCAACGGCGCAACCCGCTGCCGATGAGGTCCAAACGGTTGTCGTG
>DAITMY010000171.1:0-5588 GCA_036834925.1 Asticcacaulis sp. | reverse complement strand
CAGCCCCCACACCCAAATAGAGCCGGTTATCCTTCGGAAAGCGTCTTTGACGGCGGTTCTGTTGGGTTGTGCCGGGGTTCGGGTGCAGGGACTGGGTCATGTTGGATTAGCGCATGGTCGGGATGACAAAGGCGCTGTCTTCGGTCGCGCCTTCGGGCCAGCGGCCGGTGACGGTCTTGACCTTGGTGAAGAACTTCACGCCTTCCATCCCATGCTGGTTGGTGTCGCCAAAGGCCGACCGCTTCCAGCCGCCAAAGGTGTGATAGGCAACCGGGACCGGGATCGGCACGTTCACGCCCACCATACCCACATTCACCCGGGCCGCAAATTCGCGCGCGGCACGGCCATTGCGGGTAAAGATCGCCACGCCGTTGCCGTACTGATGCTCGGACGGCAGGGCCAGGGCCTCTTCAAAGGTTTCAGCGCGGACGATCTGAAGCACCGGACCAAAGATTTCGTCCTGATAGGACTTCATCGTCGGCTTGACGTGGTCAAACAGGCTCGGGCCAATGAAATAGCCCTCTTCGAAGCCCTGGAGCTTAAAGTCGCGGCCATCGACGACCAGTTCCGCGCCTTCATCGACACCCATCTGGATGTAGTCGGCAATGCGCTGGCGGTGCTGGGCGGTGACAACCGGGCCATAGTGGGCCGAGGCATCGGTCGAGATCCCGACCTTGAGGGTTTCCATTTCCGCCAGCAGGCGTTCCTTGAGGGCTTCGGCCGTCCCCTGACCGACCGGCACCACCACCGGCAGGGCCATGCAGCGCTCGCCGGCCGAGCCATAGGCGGCCCCGACGAGATCGCGTACGGTCTGGTCCAGATCGGCGTCCGGCATGACGATGCCGTGGTTCTTGGCCCCGCCCATAGCCTGGACGCGCTTGCCATTCTGAGCGCCGGTTACATAGACATACTGGGCAATATCGGACGAACCGACAAAGCTGATGGCCTTAACGTCCGGGTGATGCAGGATCGCATCTACGGCTTCTTTATCGCCATGGACCACGTTCAGCACGCCCTTGGGGGCCCCGGCTTCGAGCATCAGCTCACCCAGACGCACCGGCACCGACGGATCGCGCTCGGACGGCTTGAGGATAAAGGTGTTGCCACAGGCAATGGCCACGCCGAACATCCACATCGGGATCATGGCGGGGAAGTTGAACGGTGTGATCCCGGCGACCACGCCCAGCGGCTGGCGCATGGAATAGACATCGATCCCCGGCCCGGCCCCATAGGTGTATTCGCCCTTAAGGACATGGGGAATGCCACAGGCAAACTCGATCACTTCGAGGCCGCGCTGGATGTCGCCCTTAGAGTCGGCAATCACCTTGCCATGCTCGGCCGACAGCATTTCGGCCAGGTCGTTCATATTGGCCTCGACGAGGCGCTTGAACTCAAACATCACCCGCGCGCGACGCTGGGGGTTGACGGCGGACCAGCCGTCAAAGGCGGCGCGAGCATCGGCGACGGCGGCATTGAGCTCGGCGGTGGTGGCGAGCTGCACCTTGGCCTGAACCGCGCCGGTGTTCGGGTTGAACACGTCGCTAAAGCGGCCCGATGTGCCGGTGACACTTTGGCCGCCGATAAGGTGATTAATCTGACGCATGGCGTTTCGTCCCTGAGAGCTTCTCGAAGAAGGTTATTGTTGCAACGGGTTTAGCGAGCCGCGCGCAGAAACGCCAGATGGTGTCATGCGCAGACGAGCAAATGTGAAGATATGGCGCACCCAATGGCAGGCGTAAGCGTGGCCAAAAAAGAGCCTTGCCAGCCATCCCTTTCCAAGCAAGATCGCGCCATGAGCACAAGCCTGACCAAAGCCCCGCATATTGTTGATGTTCTGATTGCGGAACGCGCGCCGCGATTGACGGCGTCAGCGTTTTGGCCGCTGGTCCGGCCCTTTCTTTATGCCGTGCTCGATTATGCCAAGGCGGTGCGCATGGCCGATGCCATTGCCATTCTCCCGGGGGCTGAAGGCTTGGCCCATGCCTCTTCCCTGCTGGATCTGGACGTGCACGCTACGGGCTTAGAGCGGGTCCCGGCGACAGGCCGCTGTGTGGTGGTGTGTAATCATCCCACGGGTATTGCCGATGGGGTGGCGGTGGTCGATGCTCTGCGGCGCGTGCGTCAGGATGCGATCTATTTTGCTAATGCCGACGCGTTGCGGGTTTGTCCCCGGTTTGATGAAGTGCTGATCCCGGTCGAGTGGGTCGAGGCCAAGCGGACCCGGGAAAAGACCCGCCTCACCTTGATGGCGGCCAAGGCGGCCTTTGAGGCCGAGCGGTGTGTGGTGCTGTTTCCAGCCGGGCGACTGGCACGGCGGGATAAGACAGGTCAGTTGACAGATCCGCCCTGGGCTCCGACCGCGGTGTCCCTGGCCCAGAAATACCAAGCCCCGGTGATCCCGATCCACGTTGAGGGTCCCTATTCAACGCTGTTCCACCTGTTTGACCGTGTCTCTCAAGAGCTGCGCGATGTGACGCTGTTCCATGAGCTGCTCAACAAACAGGGTAAGCGGTTTGACCTGACCGTGGGCCATGCCATTGCCCCGGATGCGCTTGCGGGCGAGGCGGCAGCCCTGACCGAGGCGCTCAAGACCTTTACCGAACGCACACTCAAGGCCGATGCAGAGGCGCGGTTCGCATGACGCGGCATCTCCTTTCGGCACGCGACCCCGTCCGGATGGCCTTGCCTGACGAAGCGGCGACGATCCGTCTAGGGCAGGCCTTGTCCGCTCTGGTGCAGCCCGGCGATGCGGTTCTGCTCTCCGGACCCTTGGGGGCAGGAAAGTCCTGCCTGTCGCGGGCGCTGATCCGGGCTCTGACTTCTGAAGACGAAGAGGTGCCGTCCCCAACCTTTACGCTCGTTCAGACCTATGAGGCGACGCGAGGGGATGAGGCCTTTGGTCTGGCGCATTTGGATCTTTACCGGATCGAGGATCCGGACGAGGTGGCCGAGCTAGGGTTGGAGGATCTGCTTGAGGACGGGGTGGTGTTGATCGAATGGCCGCAACGGTTGGGGCCGCATATACCCAGCAATTGTCTGATCATCACCCTTGCTCCTGAGGGGGAAGGTCGGCTAGCGAGCCTTCGGGCCAGCGGGTCATGGGAAGGGCGTGAGTTTGATGATCTCGGGTAATGCAAAAACGGCGGTCAACGCCCGTGACGCAGCGATTGACGCGTTTCTGGACCGGTACGGTCTCGGTGGCGCGGAACAGCGCCCCTTGCCCGGGGATGCGTCCACCCGCAGCTATCGGCGGCTGATCCGTCCAGGCCAGGCCCCCTTGATGCTGATGAACGCCCCACCCGTGGAGGCGACCCCTTGTCCCGCCAAGGCCACGCCCGCAGAGCGCATAGAGTTGGGTTATAATGCCATGGCCCGGCTCGCGGCCTCGCGCGTGGATGCCTTTGCCGCCTGTGCGAACTTTTTGAGAGCCCAGGGCCTGTCTGCACCCGAGGTTGTGGCATTTGATGCGGATTTAGGCCTCGCGGTGACAGAGGACTTGGGCGACGCCTTGTTTGCCCGTCAGATTGAACAGGGCGTGGATCCACAGCCCCTTTATGAGGCGGCGATTGATGCCCTGATTGGTCTTCATCGGGTCACCCCTCCGTCCACCCTTGATCATAATTGGCCCTTGCTGAGCTATGATGATCTGGCGCTGCGGACCGGCGCGGACCTGCTGCTGGAATGGTGGCCCAAATTCGATCCGATGGTGTCCATCGATGCGGCGGTGGCGGCAGATTGGGAGGCAATCTGGAGTCCTGTGCGCAAGCGGGCCGAAGCCAAGGCCAGCGTGTTTACGCACCGGGATTATCATGCTGAAAATCTGATCTGGTTGCCCGAGCGCTCCGGCGCCGCCCGGGTTGGGATGATCGACTTTCAAGATGCCGTGCTGGCCCATCCGGCCTGGGATCTGTTGTCGCTGCTACAAGACGCGCGGCGGGATGTTGACCCCGCGCTTGAGGCCCTGTGTCTGGATCGGTATCTGGCCGCATTCCCGGATATGGATCCGGTCGCCTTCCGGGCGGACTATGCCTTTTTGGCAGTGCTGAATGCCTCAAGGATCTTGGGCCTGTTTGCCAAGCTGATTATCCGGGATGGCAAGCCACGCTACGAGGCCTTCATGCCACGTATGTGGGGCTATATTGTCCGAAACCTAGAGACGCCGGGTCTAGAGGACTTGCGCGATTGGTTTGAAGCGGTCGTGCCGGACCGGGTGGGGGCGTAATGACGCAAACGCTCAACTACATAGGACCCCAGACCGCCATGGTGCTGGCCGCCGGGCTCGGGACCCGCATGCGGCCCCTGACCAATGATCGGCCCAAGGCGCTGGTGACGGTGGCCGGGCGGACGCTGATCGATCACATGCTGGACCGGCTAGTCGCCGTGGGTGTGCGCAAGGCCATCGTTAATGTCCACTATTTTGCCGATGCGCTGGAGGCCCATCTCAGGGGGCGCACGGACCTTGAGATCGTGATCTCCGATGAACGCAACCAGTTACTTGAGACCGGCGGCGGATTGGTTCGGGCTTTGCCGCTGCTGGGTGAAGATCCCATCTGGGTTGCCAATATCGATAGTCTGTGGACGGAACATCAACCCGCCCTCGCGGCTTTAAGTGCGGCCTGGGATCCGAACCGCATGGATAGTCTGATGCTCGTCGCCCCGGTCAGCCAGTGCCTGGGCTATGACGGGGCTGGAGATTTTCACCTGACGCCGGATGTTTATGACCCCGAAACTGGGGAGCTGGCGTTTCGGGGGGCGGCACCGACCGCCGCCTATGCCCATATGGGCGTGCATATCCTCAAGCCACAGGCTCTGATCGGGCAGCCCGAGGCCCCTTGGTCGCTTGCCGATTTGTGGCGACAACAGGCGGCCAATGGCAGGGCTTGGGGTGTCGTGCTCGACGGGTTCTGGATGCATGTCGGCGACCCTGTTGCCCGCGATGCCGCCGAAGCGCGGCTTGCTGACCCGAAACCCACCGGGGGATAAGCGAGCCTCCGAACGGATACGCGCTTGACGGGCGCGCCGAGGGTGCGCACTCAGAGAGCTCTGCGCCCGGAGATGACATGACCGCGTCTGTGTTCCCGACCCCTAGCCCGACTTTTACCCCGCTCGGGGTCTTTGCCCAGCCGGGGCCGCGCTGGTTCACCCTCGCGGCGGGACAGCCTTTTGCGGAGGATCTGGCCGCGGGCCTGTGTGAGGCCCTCATGCCCGCTGGCCCAGAGGCCCTGTCCGAGGCCTTGATCCTGACCCCCACGCGCCGCGCCGCGCGGGCGGTGGCGCAAGGGTTTTTGAGTGTCACCCACGGCAAGCCCATGCTCTTGCCCCAGATCCGCGCCGTCGGGGATCTGGAAGTCGGAGAGCCGCCGTTTGAACCGGGCGATCTGGTGCTGGATTTGCCGCCCTCGGTCTCGCCGTTGGAGCGCCAGCTCATTTTGGCCCGATTGATCCTCAAGCAGGATCCGGCCTTAGGCGGCGATACCCCCCGGGCTTTGGAGCTGGCTGAGGCCCTGGCGGGTTTTCTCGAATCCGCCGCCATTGAGGGCGTCAGCGATGCTGAAAAGCTCGAGATGTTGGTTGAAGCGGACTATGCC
>DAITMY010000170.1:0-5602 GCA_036834925.1 Asticcacaulis sp. | reverse complement strand
TTGCGCAAATTGGCTTCGGTCTCGCTGACCCCGTGCGCCGCCAGCCGCTCGACCAGATCCCCATAGGTCATCCCCCGGCGCTTCAGCTCGGCCTTCAGGATTCCCTTGACGTCCTCTATCGGCCGCGGGTTCGGCAATGAGGCTGACGTCATCTTTGTCGCCGCTTTTGTCATCAAATATGATACTATCACCATTGACAGCGATACGCACGGGCATCATTGCTCCGCAGCCTCGAAAAATGCCGGGGCCCGCCGCGGCGGCACCGCGCGGCGGAATGGCTCCAAGTCGAGCCGGGGTTTTGAGATCGGGCGCGTCACATGAATCGACCGCGGAAGCCGGGTGATGACACCCTCCTGACGATCGCGTTGCGCAAGGGACGTTCCGCGCTTGGCTATGCCGCGCTGTTCAGCCTAGTGACGAACCTGCTCTATTTGGCCCTGCCAATCTACACCAACCAGATTTACGGCCGTGTCCTGACGAGCGGCAGCGTACCCACCCTGCTGGTGCTGACGACTGGCACGATCTTCGTCTTCGCCATTTCAGGCATTCTGGACAATCTAAGAGCCCGCGTGCTCAACGGCTATGGCGTCATGCTCGACCAGCAGGTTTCGGGACACGTCTTCGCGGCGCTCTTCGACGGCGTCGTGCGCCGAGATTCCGCAGCGGGCGCACAAGCCTTGCGTGATCTAGACGGGTTCCGCCAGACGCTCACGGGGCCTGCCGTGAACGTCGTCTTCGACCTACCCTGGATCCCAATCTATATGCTCATCTTGTTCATGATCGATCCCGTGGTGGGCTTGGTCACGTTCATTGGCGGCATCGTCCTAGTGATCCTTGCCTTTGTGCAGGATCGAATGACGCGTCCCCTGACGCGCGAAGCCAATTCGTCGGCGATCAAGAGCTACAACTTCACCGAGGCTGGCCTGCGTAACAGCGAAGTGGTCCGGGCCATGGGCATGCTGGGCTTTATCGGTCGCCAATGGGCCAAATTTCGGATCGATACCCTTTCCAAAACTCAGCAAGCCGCTCGCCAGAGCGAATTCTGGTCGGGCCTGATCAAGTTCGTTCGCACCGTCATTCAGGTCCTGATCATCGCGGTGGGTGCCGACCTGATCATCAATCACAAGATTGGCGCGGGGATGCTGTTCGCGAACATGATCCTTTCGGGGCGGGCGCTGGCGCCAATCGATCGGATTGTGGGCTCCTGGGCTTCCTTGGTGACCGCTGGCCAGGCGTATGAGCGCCTGAACGCGCTGCTGAGCGACTATACGCCCGCTAGGAGCGCCACCGAGCTGCCCCGCCCCAAGGGCGCGGTGACAGTCGAGGGGCTGAACTATGGCGCCCCAGGCACGGGTCGCCTGCTGTTGGCCGCCGTAAATTTCAACCTGCGGCCCGGCGAGTTCCTCGGTGTGATCGGCCCTTCCGGAGCCGGTAAATCAACCCTGGCTCGGCTGCTCGTGGGGGTCCATCAGCCTTTAAATGGCTCCGTGCGCCTGGATGGAGCCGATGTATTCAATTGGTCGCGCGCCGATTTCGGCCGCTATGTCGGATATCTCCCACAGGACACCGAGCTGTTCGCCGGCTCCGTCCGGGACAATATCGCGCGCTTCATTGAAGACGTGAGCGACGAGGAAGTGATCGCCGCGGCCCAAGCGGCTGGCGTGCACGAGCTGATTGTCCGCCTGCCCAAGGGCTATGACACCGAACTAGGCGCTGGTGGGGTAGTGCTCTCTGTCGGGCAGCGTCAGCGGGTGGGTCTAGCTCGCGCCATGTTGCGCGATCCGGCTCTCGTCGTGCTGGATGAGCCCAACGCGAACCTGGACGCCCAGGGCGAGGAGGCTCTACTGCAAGCCCTCAAGACGATGAAGTCTCGGGGGCAGACCATCGTGGTCGTTTCCCACAAGCCCAGCATGCTGCGGGACGCCGACAAGTTGTTGGTCCTCCGTGACGGCCGCGTGGACTTGTTCGGTCCGAGGGACGCCGTACTCGAGCGCCTGAACAAGAACGCGGCAGCCGCTATCGCCGCCAAGCCCGCCGCGCCTCCGGCAATCGAGACCAAGTCATGAAGTTCGACCCCAAGCGCCTTTACGACCTGATCGTTCGTGAACCGAACCTAGAGGAGCCGGCGATCGGCGGCCCGATCGACATGTCTCTGCCGGAAGCAACGCGTAAGAACATGCGACGCCCGGTCCGGTTGGGCTTGGCGATCATTGCGGTCTTCGTGGTGGGTCTAGGCCTGTGGGCCGCCGTCGCGCCGATCTGGGGCGCGGTGAGCGCGCCAGGCGTCGTGCGCGTGGAGGCCAATCGTAAGACCCTCAAGAGCCGGGATGGCGGCATCATCCGCCAGATTAACGTCCAGGAAGGGCAGGCCGTCCGGGCCGGGCAGGTGCTGATCAAGCTCGATGACACTGTCGCGCGCGCGCAGGTGACGATCCTCGAAAACCAGTACGATACGGTGGCGATGAGCGCCGCGCGCCTAGAGGCCGAGAACGCCAGCCGGTCCATGGTGGTGCCGCCTGACCTGGCCGCGCGCCGCGCCGACCCGCGCGTGGCCGCCCTGATCCAGAACGAAACCGTCGTCTACGAGACTCGCAAGGCCGCCATCGAAGGTCAGGCCGCGATTCTCAACCAGCGCTTCCAGCAGCTGCAGACCGCGCGGTCGGGTCTGCAGATTCAAGTCGATTCCATGGACCAGCAGCTTGTGCTGATGAACGAGGAGTTGGATGGCTACAAGACCTTGAGCGCCAAGGGTCTGGCGCCCAAGGCTGTGCTGCTGCGCCTCGAGCGCCAGATCGCGGAAGCCCAGGGCCGGCGGGGCGCGCTGATCGCCGAGATCACCAAGAATCAACAGCAGGCCGGCGAGACCCGTCTGCAGCTAGCCTCGATCTATGAGCAACGCGGGGCGGAGGTCGCCACCAATCTGCGTGAAGCTCAAACAAAACTGAGCGACCTTGGCCCGCGCCTCAACGCCGCTCGTGAAGCCCTGGCACAGACCGAAATCCGGTCACCGGTCGACGGCTATGTCCTGGGCCTTAGCCAGTACACGATCGGTGGCGTGGCGGGAGCGGGCGAGGTGCTGATGGACGTGGTTCCCAGCAACACGCCGCTCGTGATCAGCGCTCAGGTCAAGCCCGGCGACATTGATCAGGTGCACCCAGGCATGAAGGCCGACGTCGTCCTACAGGCCTATAACAGCTACCACGTGCCTAAAATCCCCGCCGAGGTGATGAACGTGTCGGCTGACGCGGTCGTCAACACCCAGACTCACGAGTCGTACTTCCGGGCCGAACTGCGGATCAAACCCGAGGACCTGGCCAGCTTGCCCAAGGGCGTGAAGCTCTATCCGGGCATGCAAGCCACCGTGATGATCCGCACCGACAAACGCACCATTCTGTCGTTCTTGATCGGCCCGATCGGCGAGATCATCGACCGGTCCATGCGCGAGCAATAGGACCGGTCATGAACGGGCTTCGATCCCAGTTTCCAACGGGGGAGCCGGCTCGCCAGGGGCGGGTAGGGTTCTTGGTGGCGGGCGTCCAGAAAGGCGGCACCACGGCGCTGTTCGACTATCTGGTCGAGCACCCCGCCCTGAGCCTGCCGTCCATCAAGGAGGCCCACTTCTTCGACGAAGAGGTCGGGGTCGACTGGTCTCGTCCGGATTACGCGCCATACGAGGCTCTTTTCAGCGACGACCCTAGCGACGGCCGGCTGCGCGGGGAGGCCACGCCGATCTATCTCTACTGGCCCAACAGCCTGGAACGGATCGCGGCCTATAACCCGGGCATGCGGCTTATCCTGATCTTCCGCGACCCTATCGAGCGAGCCCTATCGCACTGGAAGATGGAATACGCCCGAGGCGCGGAGACCGAACCTTTCGCATGGTGTATCCGTGAAGGACGCGCGCGCGTGGCGGACGATCCCAGCACGCCGGGCTTTCATCGGGTGTACAGCTATGTCGAGCGCGGCTTCTACGGGGCCCAGCTTAGACGCCTACTGAACATTTTCCCCGGGGAGCAGCTGCTTTTCCTGCGTTCGGACGATCTCAAGGCCGAGCCAGAGCGGATTTTACGCACTGTGTGTGATTTTTTAAACGCACCGGTCTTTGAACGTATCGAGGCGAGAGAAAGTCATGTCGCTAAGAATATAGATTATGGAGCTGGAATCACCGAAGAGGATCGCGCATATCTAAAATCGGTCTTCGCCAATGATCAGATTATATTCAATCGGTTGAGCGGGTTAAGCTTTCCGTTCTTCAGACCAGCGCCTTGACGACGTTCCCAAATTCGAAACGTCGCAACAAGTAACCTTATCATACGTCGTCGTCCCGGAGTCACCTCGACTCGCCAACGCCTCTTAATATTCTTGTAGTCTCTGTTGGGGGAAGCCCTCCTAACACGGTTGCGCTCAGGCCCGGATTAGGCAACGATCCGGCTGGGTTGTAATAATCTCAGCCTCCGCTAAAAGCGGCGAGGAGGCTGGGTTTACGCTGGGACGTTTCCATCTTGGGGGTGGGGCGACGGCGGAACATAGCCTGTGACACAAGATGGAGACCTTGGATGGCTACCTATAATTTCGACACCATGACGGCGTCGGACGTCGCCGCCTACACGGCTGGCGACATTCTGTTTTTCCCGACGGGCACGGCTCAGTCGGTCGTCCTGACCTACACCGCCGCTCTCGGCGCCTCTCCGGCGACGCTGAAGATCGAGCTGGGCGGTAAGTCGATCACCCTGTCGGGCACCCAGATCGACGCCTTCGACGGCATCGACACCACCCTGTTCGCCGACAACAGCACCTTCGTTTATGGCGCCGGCACCGCCGACACCAAGACTGGCGGCGCTGGTAACGACTGGATGACCGGCAACAACGGCGATGACACGCTGACGGGCGGTCAAGGCAATGACTGGATCCACGGCAACCAGGGCGATGACAGCCTGGCGGGCGGTCAAGGCAATGACACCGTCTACGGCGGTCAAGGCGTTGATTCGATCACCGGCGGCGACGGCAATGACAGCGTCTACGGCAATGTCGGCGCTGACACGATCGACGCTGGCAACGGCAACGACACCGTGCTGGGCGGCCAAGACAACGACTCGATCCTCGGCGGCAACGGCAACGATCTGGTGTTCGGCGACCTCGGCGATGACACCCTGTCGGGCGACAACGGCAACGACAGCCTGGTTGGCGGCGAAGGCGCCGATAGCGTCCTGGGCGGCGAAGGCGACGACACGCTGGACGGCGGCAACGGCGGTGACACGCTGAGCGGCGGTCTGGGCGTGGACTCCATCACCGGCGGCAATGGCGATGACTCGGTCCTCGGCGGCAACGGCAACGACACCATCTTCGCCGACAACGGCAACGACACGGTCGACGCTGGCGACGACGCCGACTTCGTTCAAGCCGGTCAAGGCAACGACAGCGTCCTCGGTGGCGCTGGTGCCGACACCCTTTACGGCGGTCAAGGCAACGACACCGTCAATGGCGGCACTGAAGCTGACTTCATCCAAGGCAACCTTGGCGACGACAGCCTGCTCGGCGGCGACGGAAACGATAGCCTGTACGGCGGTCAAGGCAACGACACCATCGCCGGCGACGCTGGCAA
>DAITMY010000169.1:0-5614 GCA_036834925.1 Asticcacaulis sp. | reverse complement strand
CATCTTGATAGCCGTGGGTATCCCTTGAAGAAGGGAATGTTGGTTTCATCTGGGGCCACAACGGGCATTCATGATGTGCGCTCTGGCCAAATGGCGCTTGTCAGGTTTATGGGCCCAATGACCCAGGAACACGAACTGGTCATCCGTACCGTGGATGCGCCGCAATGACGGCACCCGGTTCCGTCTTCTGTTTCGGTGAGCTCTTGATCCGCCTTACGGCGACAGGGCACGCCTGCTTGTCTGAACTGCCGGTTTTGCAGCCCTTTGTGGGCGGAGCGGAAGCCAATGTTGCGGCGGGTTTGGCGACACTCGGGCATCGCGTGGAAATGGTCAGTGTGGCGCCTGAGAATGCCTTGGGGGACGCCGCGCTTCAGGAGCTTCGGCGTCGACGGGTGGGCACGGATTACGTGTGTCGCGCCGATGGGCGAATGGGACTGTATTTTCTGACCCCGGGGGCCGTGCACCGGGCTTCAGACATCGTCTATGACCGTAAAGACAGCGCCTTTGCCACATTTGATTTTGGGGCGCTGGATTGGCGCGCCCTGCTCAAGGGCGCTGGGTGTCTGCATGTGTCCGGCGTCACGGCGGCCCTGGGCGAAGCGGCCTATCAGGCCGCACTGGCTGCCATGAAAACGGCTCGAGACCTTGGGGTGATGGTGTCCTACGACGGCAATTTCCGGCCCAAGCTCTGGGCGGAGTGGAGTGCCGATCCGAAAACACGGATTCATGACTTACTACAGGAAGCGGATCTCGTTTTCGCCGGCCACAAAGATATCAGCCTTGTCTTTGGTCAAAGCTTTAGCGGTGAGGACGATCCTCAGGCCCGTGAAAAGCAGGCAGCGGACGTGGCCTTTGCCTTGATACCTAATCTCAAAATTATGGCCTCTACGACCCGGACGCAATTCAGTGCGGATCGAAATCAGCTTCAGGGGCATGCCTTTAGCCGCAACGAAACCTGCCATAGCCGTGTTTATGATCTTGAGCGGATTGTCGACCGGATTGGAGGTGGCGATGCTTTTGCTGCGGGCTTCCTAGACGGTGCCTTGAGAAAGCAACCGCTCACAACCTGTGTTCAGCGGGCAATCGCTGCGGCGTGTTTAAAGCATGCACAGCCCGGTGATCTATGCCTTGTGCGGCCGGGTGATTTGGATCGGTTCGATGATGGCTCTGGGTTTGATGTGCGCCGCTAGCGCAGCTTAGGTTTCCCTCCAAACTATAAAGGCCTCAGGTACATAACCTGAGGCCTATTTTTATAATCTATCTTGTCTCTACTTAAGCAATTCAGGTAAAGCCAAGGAAATAGCAGGTACATAAGTAACCAATATCAAGGCTGCGACAAGAGCCAGATAGAAGGGGGCGATGGTCCGCACCGCCTCTTCGACCCGGATCTTGCCTACGGCGGCGCCGACAAACAGCACGGACCCAACGGGAGGCGTGACCAAGCCTATCCCGAGATTCAGCATCATGATGATGCCAAAATGCACGGGGTCTACGCCTACGGCCATGGCGACGGGCAGAAGGATCGGTGTGGTAATGATGATCAGAGGAGACATATCCATAAAGGTGCCCAGGACCAACAACACTACATTGATGATGAGCAAGACTAAGATCGGATTGTTCGTGAGCGACGTGATCAGGCTCGCCAATTGGGTTGGCGTTTCCATGATGGCCAAGGCATAGCCAAAGGCTGTGGCCGCAGCGATGATCATCAGCACCATTGCGGTGATGCGCACGGACTGGCGAGCGGCCTCAAGAAACTTTTGCAGACCTAGCGTACGGTAAACCAATACCCCGATCACGATTGTATAGAGCACTGCGATTGCAGAGGATTCGGTCGGTGTAAAAATCCCAGCAAGAATGCCACCCATAATGATTGCGACGGTCAGCATGCCCGGCGCAGCAAAGATCACGGCGCGGATCAAGGCCTGGACCCCTGGGAAGATCCCTTTGGGATAATTGCGCTTGCGGGCCACAAGCCACGCCGCCAACCCTAGGAACGTCGCCGCGAGAAGGCCGGGGATAACGCCAGCCAAGAACAACTGGCTGATCGGTACACCGATACCGCTCGCGGCGGAATAGATGATCATATTGTGGGAGGGGGGGATTAATAGCCCGACTATCGCAGCTGTTGCGGTGACATTGACGGCATAATCGCCACCGTAGCCCTTTTCGCGCATCAAGGGGATCAGGGTCGAGCCCATTGCGCTGGCACTGGCGATTGCCGAACCGGATACGGCCCCAAACAGCGTGTTTGCGCCGACATTGACAAGACCAAGGCCGCCCCGAGCGGGCGAAAAAACCGCATCAGCCACCCGGACAAGCCGCTCGGCGATACCGGATCGATACATGAGATCACCGGCAAAAATGAAAAACGGGATGGCAATGAGTGAAAAGACACTTATCCCCGCCGCCAAGCGCTGAAATACGACCACAAGCGGGATATCCAACGCAAAGAAACACGCGATCGAAGCGCCAAGTAACGCAAAGGCGACCGGGACACCCAAGGCTAGAAGCAGGATCAGAACAACTCCAAGAACCATCAGTTCCATCAGGCGCCTCCTTCCGATTTGGATGACGAAGTAATGAGCGTGTTCAGTACATGCTCAATTGAAAACAAAGCAATGAGTGCGCCTGAGAGCGGTAATCCCAAGTAAGCCATTCCTCTAGTAAAGCTCAGGGACGGAATGGCGTGATTCCATGTATTTATCACAAGCTCACCGCCCCAAATCATCATCGTCACTCCAATAAGACCCACGATGATATTTGCTGTAATTTGCATAACTTGACGTATGCGGGGTGGGGCAGACTCTTCTACGGCTGTGATGCGGATGTGAAAACCTTCGCGAACGCCAGCGGCCGCCGCTAGCGATACAAACCAGATCATCAGAAACAGGGCCGCCTGCTCCGTCCATGACGGGCTAGATTGCAAGATAAATCGGCCAAACACCTGCCAGGCAATAAAGGCCGTCATCAACAAAAGGCCAAAACTGGCAGCCCAGATCAGCCCTTTTGCGGCCAGCTCAGAAAAGCGATGGAATACGCTATGGAGCGTGCGAAGTCGGACGGAATTCATTTGGTCACCTTTGACGCAAGCGCTGGCTCCGCCAGTGCCTCAATGGCGTGAACCATGCGTTGTTGCTGAGGTGTGCGGATGAATTGTTTCCAGACCGGTTGTACTCGGATCCGAAAGGCTTCGAGATCATCAATCTGGTTCACCTTGACCCCGGCCTTTACCAGTCGGGTCATGGCGCCGTCTACGCGGGCGTCCCAAAGCGTTCGCATATAGGTCACAGACTCACGGGCTGTTTCGCGTACGAGGGCTTGGTCTGCTTTTGTCAGTTTGTCCCAGCGAACCTTTGACATGACCAAAACTTCTGGAGCCACGACGTGTCGCGTCAAGCTGAGGTAAGGTGCGGCTTCGAAGTGCCGCCCCGTTTCATAAGATGGCGGATTGTTCTCAGCGCCATCAATCACGCCCTGGACCAAGGATGAATAAACTTCGCCCAAGGGCATAGGCGTCGCATCGGCTCCAAGATTTCGGACCATGCTGACAAAGAGGTCGGAGTTAACCACTCTCAGCTTCAAACCTTTGAGATCTGAAGGCGTGTAGATTGGACGTTTGCTGTTATAAAAACTGCGTTCACCCGAGTCGTAAAAGCATAATCCGATCAGACCATGCGGTGTTAGCGCGTCCAGTATAGATTGCCCTGTGTCCCCATCTAAGGCGCGGCGCATATGGGCGGTGGATTGAAACAGAAACGGCAACGAGGGGATAACAGTCAATGGCTCGATTGCATTCAAGGGCGCCAAGTTCACCCGATTCATGTCGAGCCCGCCAAAGGTGGTGATCTCGAGTGTATCTGTCTCGGAACCGAGTTGCCCCCCCGCATAGATGTGGATGCCCAAGCGCCCTCCTGATCGTTCGCGCAACAGGCGGCCCATCTCTTCGACTGCCTGGACGGTGGGGTAATCTTTGGGATGTGTATCAGTGGAGGTGAAGTCACGCGCACCTTGAGGTCCACACGCGCTAAGACCCACTATGCTACCGAAAAGCGCCGCGCCGGAAAACACGCTCCGGCGAGATAAGTGACCCTGCATTGTCGCACCCGCTCCCTGTTTTCCTCAGGATGCTGTGGGCTTTCATCCTGGGTTGAATTTATAATTTTTCAAATGGTAACCGGTGTCATTGTGCTGTGCAAGGGGTGTTGGCTAGCTCTATCGCTATTCTTTATTGCCTTAGCGCTTCATCAATTCCAACACAGCGGCCGTCATGGCAGAGGCGCCAGTAATCACGGACGGTTCCGGCTCGATCTTGAATAGCGGCGAGTGGTGCGGGGCCACGGCGGGTCCGCCCGCTTTTGCGGCTTCGAGCTTGGCCTTGCTGGTCCCGCCGACCGAGAAGTAATAGCCCTTCACCCCGTGGGCTGGATGGATGAAATAAGCAAAATCCTCAGCCCCCATGGTGCCCTGTTCAAAGGGAATGACGGCTTGCGGGCCTAGGGCCTTTCCAATAGCCGTGTTCAGCCGCCGAGCAAGCCCCGCATCGTTGATGGTTGTTGGTGTGCCCTCGATCACAGAGACCTTGGGTAACTTGTCTTCCGGCATGCCATTGACCCGTCCGATGTTCTCGGCCACGCGCTTGACGCCTTTCACGAGCTCGGCACGGGCCTCTTCGTCATTGGCCCGCACCGTCACTTGAAGGTCTGCCCGATCTGAAATGATATTGTGTTTGGATCCAGCATGAAACGCGCCGACCGTAATGACGCCAGGTTTTAAAGGTGCCCGCTCCCGGCTGATCAGACCCTGAAGCGCCTGAACGATCTGGCTGCCGATATAGACGGGATCCTTGCCAAGATGCGGCGCCGCGCCATGGGTGCCCACTCCGTGCACATGGATATCGATGGCATCCGAGGACGAATACTGGATCGACTCCGACGCCGAGACGGTGCCTGTCGGAAGCAAGGAATTGACGTGAAAGGCGAGGGCATAATTGGGTTTGGGGAAGCGGGTATAGAGCCCGTCGTCGATCATGGCCTTGGCCCCGAGCAGCCGCTCTTCGGCGGGCTGGATCACGACCACAACCGTGCCTTTCCACCGCGACTTTAGCCGTTGTAGCTGGCGCACCGTCGCGACCATGGCGGTGATATGAACATCGTGGCCACAGGCATGCATGACGGGATAGGTTACGCCGTCGGCTTTCCAGACTTGAGTGGCCGTTGAGGCATTCGGCAGGCCAGACATTTCCTTGACGGGTAAGCCATCCATGTCGGCGCGCAACAATACCACCGGTCCGTTGCCATTGCGGATCAGGGCGACTACCCCGGTGCCGCCCACGCCCTCTGTGACCTCTGCCCCGGTGGCGCGAAGTTCTTTGGCCATGCGGGCTGCGGTTTCGGTTTCCTGGGTGCTCAGTTCCGGCGTCCGGTGGAAGTGATCCCACAGCGCACCAAGATCCTTTTGATAATCAGCGCGTATCGCCGCCACATAGTCGGGCTCCGCAGCCCATGCGGCGCTCGCCGTCCCGACCATCAGAAAGCTTGCCAGCGCGCAGGCCTGTACTGTTTTTGCCAAAGTCACTTTGCGCATCTTTCTTGCCCCCCGAACGGTGTGCGGA
>DAITMY010000168.1:0-5718 GCA_036834925.1 Asticcacaulis sp. | reverse complement strand
GGTCGGGACCGGGGGCATGGCCACCAAGGTGTCGGCGGCCCGGATTGCAGCCGCTGCGGGCTGTGTCACCGTCATCGGACGAGGTGACCGACTAAACCCGGTCTCCGCGCTCGAAAGCGGGGCCTTGCATACACTGTTCCTCGCCTCGGACAGCCCGTCGCGCGCCTATAAACAATGGTTGGCAGGCAGTCTGGCGCCCAGCGGGGATCTGGTGGTGGATGCCGGTGCCGTGGCCGCGCTGCTGGATGGGCGCAGTCTATTGCCGTCGGGTCTGGTTTCCGTACACGGGACCTTTGGTAAAGGTAGCACCGTGCGCGTTATGGGGCCGGATAACACGGAAATCGCTCGGGGATTGGCGGCCTATGATGCTTTGGATCTGGTCAAACTGATCGGGTGTGATAGTCGCCAGATTGAAACGCGTTTGGGCTACACCTCCGATCCAGCCATTGTCCATCGGGACGATCTGGCTTTGACCGGGCCGGGTCTGGTGCCAGACGCGCTGTCAGAGCCACTTCAGAGCTGAAGATGGCCAGGAGCTATATATGACCTCTGCCGTGACCGACCAGATGCTGGACATGGGCGTGCGCGCCCGCGCCGGGGCGCACTCCTTGCGATTGATCCCCGCTGCGCAGCGCAGTCATGCCCTGGTCTTGGCGTCCCGAAAGCTTCGAGCTCAGACCAGCGCGATACTCGCGGCCAATGCCCTGGATATGACCGCCGCTGAAAAGGCCGGGCTGTCCGGATCTATGCTGGACCGGCTTTATCTTGACACGGGCCGGATCGAGTCGATGGCAGACGCTGTCGAGGCGATCGCAGCGATGCCGGATCCGGTCGGGCGTGAGCTGGCGCGCTGGCAACGCCCTAATGGCTTGGATATCGCCCGCGTCAGTACCCCCATCGGCGTCATCGGCATCATCTATGAAAGCCGTCCGAATGTGACGGCGGATGCCGCCGCCCTGTGTTTGCGGTCAGGCAATGCGGCCTTATTGCGTTGCGGATCCGAAGCCTTGCAATCGGCTCTTGCGATCCACGCCGCTTTCCGTAGCGCTCTGTCTGAGGCCGGACTGAACACGGCGTGCGTGCAGCTGGTCCCCACGACGGACCGGGATGCCGTCGGTGAGATTCTCAAGGGGCTGAATGGCGCGATCAATCTGATCATCCCACGCGGGGGACGCAGTCTCGTGGCACGCGTCCAGGCGGAAGCCCGGGTTCCGGTGCTCGCTCACCTCGAAGGCCTCTGTCACACCTTTGTCCACGAAGCGGCCGATCCGCAAAAGGCGCGTGATCTTGTCATGAATGCCAAGATGCGCCGCACAGGCATTTGCGGGGCCACCGAGACCTTGCTGATCGATCGGGCTATTGCCGCCCAGCAGTTACCGGCGCTGGCGGAGGCGCTTTTGGCGGCGGGGTGCGAGCTTCGGGGTGACATTTCGGCCTGTGAATTGGTCCCTGCGATGCACCTTGCGAGCGAACAAGACTGGCGGACTGAATATTTGGCGCCCATCCTGTCCGTGCGCATTGTTGAGGGTGTGGCGGGGGCGATTGCGCATATCGCCGCCTATAGCTCGGGCCATACCGAGGCAATTGTGACCGAAGATGCGCGGATCGCTGAGGTTTTCCTCAATGAGGTCGATAGCGCCATCGTCATGGTCAATGCCTCCACGCAGTTTGCCGACGGCGGAGAGTTTGGTCTTGGAGCTGAGATCGGGATCTCTACGGATCGACTGCATGCGCGCGGTCCAGTTGGCGCTGAGCAACTGACGACCTTCAAGTATCTGGTCCGTGGCACGGGCCAGGTTCGCTGTTGAGGAAATTATTCAGCCCCCTGACTATGCAGGGCAACGATAAAATGTCATAAATCTGTCATTGAGTGCGCCTCTCACGCATAAAATGGCAGAGGAATTGTCAGTATGCGCCCCGGATTGTCGACAGACTGTCATAGTTCTCGACTAGGCTGAACGCTGTTGTCCCCCGTACAGATCATGAAACGCGTCATCGCTGTCGTGTTCCGCACGGGGGGCGGAACCGACCGGGACCCGACTTCGGATTCTGTGATATTCTTTGGGGGAGCGCCTCGTTCCCCGTCCGTGATGGCGTCAATGATTCTGGATACGAGTGCCGTTCTGACCAAGACCAACCTCAAGACCGCGCCGTGGTACGTGGTCTGGACGGGGCTGGCGGGCGTTATGTGCCTTCTGATGGTGGGGTTTATGCCAACCCACCCGCGAAGCTATGCCTTGGCTTTGGCATTGCTGCTGGCCTTGGTCTGTGTCCTGTTCACACTTTTGGCCCACCGCAAAATCCAAGCACACGAAGTGGTCCGTCAACAAGATGCGTCTCCGGCCAAGGTCCAGCCCGAAGGCCCGACCTTTCAGGCGGTTCTGCGGGCCTTTCCCGATCCGGTGATGGTGGTCTCGGGGATTGAGCCGGACGATATTGTCGGACGCCGGATTGTTTTTGCCAATGATGCCGCAAAGGCGACCTTCCGTATACAATCTGATGGCGCGATGCTGGTGACCGCCGTGCGCGCCCCCGAAGTGTTGGAAGCGGTGGATGAAACCCTGTTCGGCGGAATTTCTTGTTCGGCTGTGTTTGAAACGGGCGGGTCCCAGGACCGGTTTTGGGCCGTCTGGACGCGTCCGTTGCCGGATGCAGGTAACGGCACGCGCTTAGCCCTCGTGATGTTGCGCGATGAGACCGACAGTCGCCGGATGGAACGGATGCGGGCCGATTTTCTCGCGAATGCCAGCCACGAATTGAAAACCCCCTTGGCCTCCCTGACCGGGTTCATTGAAACCCTGCGTGGCCATGCCAAGGACGATCCGGATGCGCGCGACAAGTTTTTATCGATTATGGCTGCCCAAGCCGATCGAATGAGCCGTCTGATCAAAGATCTGATGTCGCTGAGTCGGATCGAGCTCAATGAGCATATCCCCCCCTCGGGTCAGGTGGATCTGGCCAGTGCGGTTATGGACGTGATTGATGGTCTGGCACCGCTGGTCAAAAGCCGTCAGGTCCAGATTGTGCCCTTGCTGCCCCCCGAAGGCATGGCGGTTGTCACCGGCGAGCGCGACCAGATTATTCAGGTGATCCAGAACTTGGTGGATAATGCCATGAAGTACTCCCCTAGGGAGGGGCGGGTTCTTGTGGAGGTCGAGACGGGTGTCACGCTCGAATCGGCGACGGCGGTCCGCGATGCCCAGGCGGCGCGTTTGCCTTTGCTGCGCCCGGATCGGGGCGAGGACAACCGCTACGTGGTTATCCGCATCAGCGACAAAGGGCCCGGGATTGCGCGCGAACACCTTCCGCGTTTGACCGAACGCTTCTATCGCGTCGAGGGTCAAAAAAGCGGAGATCGGCTGGGCACGGGGCTGGGATTGGCGATCGTCAAACATATCATCAATCGCCACCGGGGCGGCATGGGGGTTGAAAGTGTCGCCGGAGCCGGGACCTGTTTCACCGCTTATTTCCCCATGCAGGCGAGTGCAACGGCTCGTCTTCCCCAAAGTGCCGCATAAAGCGTGGCAATTCTGCACAGATTTCAGCTGACCAAGGCCACTGAGATAAAACTGTCATCAAACTATCGTAATTCGGACCGCAATTGCGGGCATTTAGGGTGTCGGGAAACTGCGTCACAATGCCACCGGTTAGGCTTATGGGCCTCCGCCTCCGGCGTCGTAACGGCAAGGATGTCGAAAAGTTAGGATCGGGTTGCATATGACAGCCATTATAATGGTTGCGCTGGCCGTATTCTCCGCGGTGATGTTCCTGTTGGGACGTCAAAAGGCTGGAGCCGTTGCCGGACGGACCGGGGTACGCTTGCACTCTTTGCCGGGTTATTACGGCTGGTTCGCGGCGTTGTGGGCCGGGGTTCCGGCATTGCTGATCCTGATCGGCTTATTGGTGTTTGGGAGCCGTATCGAAGATGCGATCCTGACCCAGAATTTGGTTCCGGCCGTTTCGGCTCTGCCTTACGATCAGCAAGCGTTGTTCTTGCAAGATGCTCGGGCCTTGGCTGAAGGGCGCCAGCCGAGCGAGACTCTCTACGTCGGGGCTTTGCACGATGCGTTGCTGGCTAAGGTCTCGGCGGTCAAATCTGTCAATCAAACCGTCACCTACGGGGCGTGGGCCTTGGCTGGGGTATTGGCCTTGCTCGGGGCCGGGCTGGCCTTGGTACGGATCAAGCCGCAGTTCTGGGCGCGCAACCGGGTGGAAAGCTGGATTTCCGGCTTTCTGATTATCTGTTCGGCCATGGCTATCCTGACAACGGTCGGGATTATCCTATCGCTGATCTACGAAAGCCTGCGGTTCTTCCAGTCGGTGTCTCCGTTGGACTTCCTGACGGGCACGCACTGGAGCCCACAGATTGCCATCCGCGAAGACCAAGTCGGCTCGACCGGCGGGTTCGGGGCCGTGCCGTTGTTTGCAGGCACCTTCCTGGTCATGCTGATTGCCATTCTCGTGGCGGGTCCAATCGGCTTGTTCTCTGCGATCTATCTCTCGGAATATGCCAGCCCGCTGAGCCGGGCGGTGATCAAGCCCGTGCTCGAAGTGCTGGCGGGTGTGCCGACCGTGGTCTACGGGTTCTTTGCAGCCCTCGCCGTCGGCCCGGCCTTCCGCTCTTTCTTCAATTTCCTTGGTGCGGAACTCCAACGCACGGGACAGTTTCCGGCTTTCGCGGAATACCTCATGACCGTTCAGAACCAGATGGCCTTGGTGGCCGGGGTGGTAATGGGCATCATGCTGATCCCGTTCGTCTCGTCTCTGTCAGACGACATTATCAATTCGGTGCCCCAGTCGCTGCGGGATGGATCCTTGGCCATGGGGGCCACCAAGTCTGAGACCGTCAAGAAGGTCATTCTGCCGGCAGCTCTGCCCGGGATTGCCGGGGCTTTCCTGCTGGCGATCTCGCGCGCCGTCGGTGAGACCATGATCGTGACCATGGCGGCCGGCCTCCAGGCCAACCTTACGGCCAATCCGCTGGATACGGTGACCACTGTGACTGTCCAAATCGTCACCCTGCTAACAGGGGATCAGGAATTCGACAGCCCCAAAACCCTTGCGGCCTTTGGTTTGGGTCTGACGCTGTTTGTCGTCACCCTGCTGCTGAACATTATCGCTCTGCGGATCGTGCAAAAGTATCGGGAACAATATGACTGATCAGTCCAAGCCCTCTGCTTCAGGCCAGCCTGCGATCCGCGATATTGTGGCGGCTCGTCTGAAGTCACGCCATGCCGAAGAGGCCCGGTTCCGCTTTTATGGGATTCTCGCGGTCAGCATCGCGATCCTGTTTCTGGTCATCTTGTTGGGCCGCATAGGCACCCAAGGCGTTTCGGCCTTCTGGACTCATTCCATTTCGGCCCAAGTTTATGTGGACCCGCAACGGATTGATCGTGCGGATATCCTAGGGTCCAACTATGACATGATGATCGCGGATCAGCTCATGGCGAAGATGGGCGTGGCCGACGATGAATACGGTACGACCTCTGGCCGCTTCAAGCGCCTGCTGTCCTCCGATATGGGCTTTCTGGTGCTGGATCAAGTGCGCAAGGATCCCGTGATCATTGGCCAGACCATCACCATTGAAGCCCCCGTCAGCGCCAATGCCGACCTCTATTTCAAGGGCGAGATCAAGCGCTCCGAAGATGAGGCTTTCCGCACCCTTTCTAACCAGCAGATGGACTGGCTGGATGCCTTGAAGGCAAAGGGGATCATTCG
>DAITMY010000167.1:0-5732 GCA_036834925.1 Asticcacaulis sp. | reverse complement strand
GATCTCGAGCGCCCGAGCCACCACCCGCACCATATCGTCAGGTATAGCACACACCATCCCTGCCGGAGCCTGATTGAACTGATTGATCGCAGAATCCGGAATCCAGGCACTCATGGCCTGACAGATCCGATCGACGGTGGCCTGTAACCGCGCTTGCCAGAGCGCCGGATCTATCCCCTCGGGGTCATAAAACTGAGCCCGCCAGATGACCCCCATGGTGGGACCGCTCAGACGAACAAACGCGCCGCGACCCAAGGCCGGCGGCGCGTCAAGGTCCGGAACCAGGACGAGGTTTTGCCCCGTCCGGATCGGGATAGCCTCCGATGGCATCAGGACTTTTGCACTTCGAAGGTCAGGAAGTAACGGACATAGCGCTTATTACCCTCTGCCGTCTTGCCTTCCCCTTCTGCGCCCAGCCAGTAGATCCCAGGCTCGGACGGCGTAAACGTCACCTTCCCGTCGGCATCGGTCTTGAGCGTCAGGGACTTGGACGCGTCAACAAAGCGCGTGGCCCCAAGACCACCCTTAACGACCTCGACCTCAATACCGGCCACCGGCTTACCCTCTACGACGAACTGGAAGGTCGCGGCCTCGCCGGCGACCACGTCCGCCGGGTGCGTGATCGGCACCATCTCCAAGCCCTGCCCAGCAGGCTTGATCTGGGTCGGCGCGCCCAGCGTCACATAGCTTTCGACGACCGAATGGCTCTCGGCGCGCACCACATCGGTTGCCCCTTCGGGCACGGCTTTGTTCAGGTCGGCAATCGCCACCCGCATGCGATCCGGCTTGCCGTCTTTCTTGAAGCTGATCAGGCCCATAGAAAAGCCATTGCGCACCCGATAGGTGCCGGGAGCTGTCAGCTCGATGTCAAAGGTCTGGCGCAACTTGCCTTTGGCAAGGTTCTGGGCGGCGACCGCCTGGCCCTCCGGCCCCGTGATCTTGAGCCCATCCAGATTCATGGCCACGTGATCGAACACAAACAACTCGTTCGGAACTGTGGCATCAACCGTCACCCACGCTTTTTGTCCCGACAGCGTTTGGCTAGAGGGCAGCATCCACATGCGGTGGGCCATCGCCGGGCTTACCGACGCCCCGATCAAGCCGGCAATCGCCACGGTCAGGGCCAGGGTTTTTTGTATCGTCTTCACGGGCGTTCTCCGCATTATATATAATGTATATGGTCTTAGGGTTTGACGCTCAGACTGACCAAACCCAGCTCGCTCTGGCCCTTGGCTGTAACCGTCTTCAGGCCACCCGATTTGGATTTGGTCTTTTTGGGATCCCAAGTGAAGGCAAGGTCCAGCGCTTCGCGCCCCCCGACTTCACGGGCGGCTTCGACGCGCAGCACATAGTCCCCAGCAGGTAAGCGCGCCAAGGCGGGCGAGGTCCCGGCAAAGCTGACCGTGTGACGGCCCGGCGCCTTGGTCGCCCCGCTGATCCCATCGGCGGGCAAGGTCATGCCCCGGCCGATCTTGCGCCACCACTGGCGCATATCCTTTAGCCAGGTCTTGCCCTCTTCGTTGCGCAGCTTGACGTCATACCAAACGGCCAGGGTCGCCACCGGTGCCCCGGCCGGGGTCTCGATCCAGACCGCCACATAGGGCTTATGATATTCCGCAACATTGAGCTTCGGGATTTCAACCGTCAGCACCAGATCCGCGGCCATGGCCGGCCCCGCCAACACCAAGCTGCCCGCCAGCGTGCCCATGACACAGCCTGCCTTGATAAGGTTCGGTCCGACCAAGCCCGTTTGCTGACCTGACATACTCAGCCTCCGCCTCACGCTCACTTGCGAATTAAACGCAGAAACGCCTAGCGGGTGCGGACCGTGCCGTCAACTGTTTTGAGAATAGTTCTTATTTGTGCTTTCCGCTGCGGCATTAGGCCCACAGAGCCGACAGCGGTACGGCAAACAACCGCTCACCAAAGGGCACAACCTCGGTTCCGTCATATAGCACGATACCAGATGCAAAGCGGGAGCCCACACCCTCCGCCAAGCTTTTAAGGCCCGAAAAGTCTTGGGCTCGTACGGAAGCCGAGGCTTTGATTTCAATGCCGACGATCTGACCATTATCGCGTTCTAGCACCAGATCGACTTCGCGCTGGGACGCATCACGGTAATGGAATACCCGGCAGCGAAGATGTGACGCCGCCAGCAATTTGAGCACCTCTGTATAGACAAAGGTTTCCAGCAGCGCACCAAAAGCCACGCGATGATCCATGAGCCGCGCCTCTGTGAGCCCCCTGACCGTGGCCAAAAGCGCGGTATCCAGAAAATGAAGTTTTGGCGTCTTCGTCAGGCGCTTTAGTGTGTTGCTACACCACGGCGGCAAACTTCGGATCAGGAATACCTGTTCGAGTAAGCTGACATAGCGTTGACTGGTTTTGTAACTGACTTGAATGCCTGCGCCGAGCTGGCTGTGATTGATCAATTGACCATTATAGTCCGCCAACATCTGGGTGAAGCGTGGCAGGCTGTCTAATTTTCCAATTTCTGCAAGCTCTCGCAAATCACGGCTCAGAACCGCATCAATATACGCTCGGCACCAGTCGTGCCGACGCGTTTCGCTCTTCCGAGCCAGCACTTCGGGATATCCACCCGTTAGAACCCGGCTCACAAGGTCTGTCCCGACACTAACCACGCCCAAAGGGATCGCCATTGGGGTTGGACCGAATAAATAGGTCAGGCAGTCTCCCCGCCCGCCCTGAATTTCCGCCTGACTGAGGGGCAACAAAGACAAGGGCTCAATCCGCCCAGCGAGACTGTCTGCGACCCTTGGCAACATCAACACATTGGCCGAACCCGTCAAAAGAAACCGCCCGGGTCGATAGTCCTCATCAACGGTCTTCTTAATGGCCAGCATCAATTCTGGAACACGCTGAATTTCGTCGATTACGACACGGTCCAGCGTCCGTATAAAGCCCACTGGGTCACTGCGGGCGGCATCCAGTACCGTCTGATCATCCAGAGTCAGATAACGCCAACCGCTCTCAACCCATTGACGCACAAGGGTTGTTTTGCCGGATCGCCGTGGACCCGTGATCAACACCACAGGGGTGTCGGTCAGAGCCTCGCTGACCCGGGACGTTATAAGCCGCGCGTACATTAAGCCCTGCAAATTAGAAGTGAGAGTTCTGATAATTAGAAGTATGCGACCTGATAATTAGAAGTCAACCGTTCTACCCAACCTTTTCAACCATCTGCCCGTTGGACGATATCAAGCCCAGCCAGAGATGATCCGGGAGTTGTGATGGTCAACGAACGAGACTGGACGGCGAAACGCCTTTGTTAGCCCCTACCGCTCCTGCCGCCAGCGGATACTCAGGCGGCTGTTGCTGCTGCCGAGGCGTGAGACAATCGCCAAACTCCGACTGACCCGCCATTCGAGCTGCGCCGCTGTACCGTCGCGCCCGCCGCCGATAATCTCCAGATAGACATCATCGGTCAGATATTTGCCCCCTGCCAAGCTTAAGCTCGCGGCGTCCTGGCCGGCCAAGGTCAGTCGGTCGAGCCCGGTCAGGTTCCGCAGATTGCCGATCACATCGAACCCCCCGCCGCCCGCCAGACCCGCGACCGCCGACGCCAGCTGCGCGGCCTCCAGCGGAGACAACTGATTGGCTGACGTGCCAAACAACACCTGGGAGAGGATTTCATCCTGTGGCAAGGCCGGGGTGGAGCTAAGGGCAATCTTGGGACGACTGGCGCTTCCCGTCACCCGAATTTCGGCGGTTAGTCCCGGGGCTTCACGCCGCGCGGTTAAATCGAGGCGCATCTTATCCGGATCCGCCGACAGCCACACCGTACTGTCATCATCAAAGACAAAGCGTTTCCCGGCAAAATCATAGTCCCCCCGAACGACCCGCGCCGTTCCGGATAACAAGGGCGCGGTGGCCAAGCCGCTGACCCGGGCTTCCAGACCCATTTCGACCGAAAGCCCGCGGCCTTCGACAAAGATCCGGCGAGGGGCCTTGAGGCTCAGATCCAGCCGAACAGGCGGTGCCCCTGGACGACCCGTTGTCACAGCTCCGCCCTGCATGGTGGCACTCTTAATCGACCGCAAATCCTGACCCGGCTTGTTCACCTCAATCACCTCAAGCGGGACAATCCCGGCGGGCTGTGGCGCGACGGGAGCAAGGTCCGCTCGGTCAATAAAGATCGCGCCTCGAATCCGGATCTGACCACGCGGATCGCGCAAAATCCGCGCCTCACCACTGGCGCTTGCCGTCGCCAGCTCCGTTTCGATGACGCGAAAGCCCGTAAGGTTGAGACGCAAATCCGATTCCCCGCCCGGGACCAAACTCACGGCTCCCTGTCCGCTTACGCCCCCCTTGGCCCCGTCCGAAGCCGTCAGGGATTTCAGATCGACCCGGCTTTGGGTGAAATCCGCAGCAAGCGTCAGAGTCTTGAGCTGAAGCCCACTCAAAGCATCGCGGAACGTCCCATCCCGGAACGCGAACTGGCCGGACACCTCAGGCTCTCGAAAGCTGCCACCGAGCGTCCCAGACAAAGTGGCCTGACCTTCAAGGGTGCGATCGCCCCCCACGAGCAAATCAAACACCGGCCCAACCGGCCCCTCGGCCTGGAAACGACCCGATACGGATTGCGTCAGATCCACCCCAACCTTCAGCGGCCCCACCTGCGCATCGACCGGCACACTCAAATCTGCAGCGGCGCTCAGACCCTGGGGCGTGCTGGCCTTAAGATCCAGAGACAACCGGTTTTTGGCCAACTGCCCTGAAAGCTGGGCCGTCACAGACCGAGAAACCGGCTCTCCGCGCCCCCTTACCTCACTCAGGTCAAGCTGTACGGGCCCGGACAAAGGCGCCGCGCGTCCGGATCCGGACACCCTGGCTTTGAAGCCCAAACGCCCAGCCAGATCGGGGTCGAGCATCCCCGCGGGTAAGTCCGCAGCCTCGGCTGTGATCGTGGCGGATTGGGTACCCAGCAAGGCTTGAACCTCAAGATGGCCGCTGGTCCCTACACCGACCGCAGCCTCAAGGGCCTGTTTGCCCCCCTCAAGCGTCAAAATCGCCGGAGACCGAAGGCGCATTGGCACCCGGTTCCAAGCCCCCTCCCCGCGCGAAAGGCTAAGACGAAGCGGCTGTTCTGACTTTCCGCCCAATCCTTCCAATCGACCCTGGCTTGTGATCGACCAAGGCAAGGGCGCCGAGAACGGATCCCGTGCCGTCGCGGTAATCACCCGGCCCCGTGCCGTGACATCCAAATCCAGTTCGGTCATCGGCCCCTTGGCCGCCAACTGAAGCCGGTCGATGACGGGGGCCTCGGGCGATAGGCGCACACCGGCCCCCGTCAGATTGAGAGACACGCTTGGGCCATCCGTCGCCGGGCGAACCTCTGCGATCCCCTGAACCGATCCGGCATGCAAAAACGCGCCTGGCCCGGCCCGCAAGGACAGATCCGCACGTTCTAAGCCTGCGGGCGACAGCCGGGCTGCACCCGCCGCCGAAACGCCCCCCGCCTGAAGAAACAGGTCACTCAGTTGGATCGTCTGATCGACAAGGCCAAACCCGCTGCGGGCCTTGGCCGGCCCCCATTCGCTGTCGGCCACAAGGTCCAGCCTTCCGCTGGGCGTAGCCCCGAGCGCAATCGTCAGATCCAGTTTCGCCTGTCTGAGCGGCAAACGGGGAAGATCGATCTGATCCAGAGCCGCAGTGAGTGTCAGGTTGGGCGAACCTGCAGGCCCAACGAGACGCCCCTCCCCACGCAGATC
>DAITMY010000166.1:0-5763 GCA_036834925.1 Asticcacaulis sp. | reverse complement strand
CTCTACATGTGGGCGTGTGGACAATTGGACATGCCGCCCATCAACGTTGCCAATAAGAGGAAAGCCGCATGACCAGCCGCCCCAGCCTCGCTGCGCGCCTTGCCCGTGTCGCAGAAAATCTCCCACCGATGCCGGAGCCCGCGCCCCGTACAGCTCCGACGAAAGCCGCTCCGATTGCCAAGAGCCCTGCGCCAACCGTGACCGTGCAACCCATCCCCGTCGACAAGCCTAGCCCGTCAGCGACCATCGCCAAAGCCAGAGCCGGCAAGACCATGATCGCGGGATATTTTTCACCGGAAATGGCCCGCGCTGTAAAAATGCTGGCCGTCGAGCGCGGTGTGACTGTGCAAGCGCTAATCGGGGAGGGACTGGACATGGTCCTTCGCCAGCACAGCAAAAATCCATTCCAGGAACGCTAAGCCGAACCCTGACCCTGAACAGAGGAGGGCGGTGTGTCCCGTCGCAAGGATCCGAACCCGGAATTTGATTTCTTCGTTCCGCTGATGAACGATGTCCCGCTGAAAGATCAGCGGGAAACCATGGAACGCCCGTTTTTCTCTCTGCAAAAACGCAAGCGCCTTAAGCCGATTGAATATGTCAGTCCCGACGGGCAGGCCTGGGTCAAGGTCGAAGCCATGCCAGCCTATGGTATGGCAACCATCTGGGATGCGGATATTCTGATCTGGGCGGCGTCCTATCTGAACCGGCTGAAGGAGCGGGGGGTCAATGACCTACCGCGCACCTTGCACACCACCACCTATGACCTGCTGCGGGCCATTAAGCGCGATACGGGCGGTAAGGGCTATCAGGAGCTCCAAGCGGCCCTACAACGGCTGGAAACCACATCGATCCGCACATCGATCCGCGCCCCTAAACGCCGGGCCGAAGCCCAGTTCGGCTGGCTCGACGGCTGGACCCTCGAAATCGATCCAGATAGCGGCCAGCCACGTGGCATGACCATCACCCTGTCAAACTGGGTCTATGAAGGCATCGTCGGGGACAAGTCGCTGCTGACCATGCACCCGGACTATTTCCTTTTGACCGGCGGCCTTGAGCGCGCCCTCTACCGCATTGCCCGCAAGCATGCCGGGATCCAGGCCGACGGGTGGGTGTGCCGAGTCGAATTGCTGCTCGAAAAAACCGGATCCGACAGCCCCCCCAAAGAGTTCAATCGCATGCTGCGCAAGATCGTCGAACGCGATCAAATGCCCGAATATCACCTCAGTATGACCCAAACCAATGACGGAGCCCCCGCGCTCAAGGTCATCCACCGTGGGTGTCTTGAAATGCAAGCGACTGAGAAGGACGTGCGCGAAGAAGCCGCCCGGGACAGTCGTCGCCGCGTGCGCGAACTGGAAGACAAGCGCGCCGCCGATGTCGACGCCAAGATGGACCGGATGGCGTCGCGAGGCCGACCAAAGCGGAGCTAGTCTGGTCCTTACGGAAAAAGTCATCCGCCTGAGGAGCAATTGGGGATAAGTTTCACTTTGTCGGGGGATCACACACCGAAGCGGCTTTTTCCTCTTAGGCCCGCAAACCCCTATTCAATAAGGCGAACACCCCACCTGAACAGGGCGACTCAGCCATTAAGAGCTGTAAAATCACAGATCTGGCATCGGGGGATTACACACCCTTATCCTCTTCCCCATTGAGGGGGTATGAGCAGAGGGCGCACACACGGTTTCGGTGTGTGGACAGGTTTATCGAGCCCCCAAAGCCTCCAATATGGGCCAAGACACCTAAAAACCGGCTCAGCGCGCCACAATCATAGAGATTTTTGCTCAAAATTCTTCTCTCGACTGCACTTCTGAGTGAAAGACACGACCTTGGGGCCATTTATCCCCAGACTTACCCCCAGAGAGCCGGGATAATTAGCCCCCACACGGGGGATCACACACGCAGAAGACGGGGTTTCATACACCGACGATGCGGGGGATTACCCACCCAAACACGGGGGATCACACACCAAGCTGTTTGCTATCTATCTGAATTAAATGAGTTTATCAGGGTGAATCTGACCCTTAACTTCTTTAACTGAGTCTCTAACAAGACTCTTTTAACGCTTTTGGAGAGCCTCCAAACCGGTGTGTGCGAGGCGAGGGCTCAGGCCCAAGAGGGGGGCCTTATCCCACGCCTTGCCAAGATCAGGTAAAGGAGAGCTAGAGGCGGAGAAGTGTGTATATATAAGAACTGTCCAAAGATTTTGGTTTAAAAAGTAAGACTTAAACACTGTATTTCGTTAAAAAGCGCGGGGTTTCGCACACCGTATAGCGATTTTAAAGATTATCTCAGTGCATTATTGTCATACAAAATTCTTTTAAGCAAAATTAGGACAAAAATATCCCAATATCATGAGGACATTTATTTGCATCTAAAGTATTTAACTTGATTTCAGAGTGCCAGCTGATAAGCGGTTTTCACGACCGTGTAAAACTCACGTGCATAGCTGCCTTGCTCACGGGGGCCAAAGCTCGAGCCTTTACGGCCGCCAAAAGGCACATGATAGTCGACTCCTGCGGTGGGTAGGTTGACCATAACCATGCCGACCTGAGCTTCACGCTTGAAAGTCTCGGCCGCCTTCATAGAGCGGGTACAGATTCCGGCAGAGAGGCCGTAAGGCGTGGCATTGGCCTCAATGATCGCCGCATCAAGGTCGGCAACACGGATGACACTGGCCACCGGACCAAAGATCTCGTCACAGTTCACCGCCATATCCCGGTGTGTATGATCGAGCAGAGTCGGGGCATAGAAATAGCCGGACTGGGGCACGCTAACCTCTGGCCCACCAGCACGAAGCACAGCGCCTTCCTGAAGGGCTTTGGTTACGGCATCGCGGACCACAGCCTGCTGCTCTGCACTGGCACAGGGACCGATCTGGGTGGCCGGATCCAGTGCCGGCCCAAGGGTCAGCGCGCGTGTGGCCTCGGCGAGCTTGTCAACAAAGGCCTCAGCAATGCCGTTGGTGACGATCAGGCGCGAAGAGGCGGTGCACCGCTGGCCAGTCGAGAAGAAGGCGCCATTGAGGGCGCAGTTCACCGCCACATCGAGGTCGGCATCGTCGAGAACGACCAATGGGTTTTTGCCGCCCATTTCGGTCTGGACGCGGATGCCACGCGCAACAGCCGCGTCACGAACCCGCACACCGACGCCTTCCGAGCCGGTAAAGGAAATGGCATCACATCCTGCGATGAGACGCGGTCCGACCATAGACCCTTTGCCAACGACCAAATTAAACACACCGGGCGGGCAGCCATGACGGTGCAGGCTGTCGGCGAGCACCCACGCACAGGCCGGGGTCAGCTCGGCCGGCTTCAGGATCACGGTATTGCCATAGGCGAGGGCAGGGGCCAGCTTCCAGGCCGGGATGGCAATCGGGAAGTTCCAGGGGCAGATCAGGCCCACCACCCCAACCGGCTCACGCCGAATTTCAACCGACACCCCCGGACGGACTGAATCTAGTCGCTCCCCACTGAGACGCAGGGCTTCGCCGGCAAAGTACTTGAAGATCTGTCCGGCGCGAGTGACCTCGCCAATCCCTTCCGCCAAGGACTTACCTTCTTCACGGGAGAGGAGGGCCCCTAACTCGGCCTTGCGGGTCAAAAGGTCACCGCCGACCGCGTCCAGGAGATCAAAACGTTGTTGCGGTGAGGTGTGTGACCAGTCCCGAAACGCGGCGCGCGCGGCCATCACGGCCGCATCGACAACTGTCTCGCTGGCCTGGGCAAAATGTCCGATGACATCGGTCGGGTCGGAGGGGTTGAAGTTTGGAATGCGTGTGTCTGAGGCCACCCAAGCCCCCCCAATCAGATTGTCACCATTCAGAGGGGCGGAAAGGGCCGTCATGATCAGCAGTCCTGTGGGTTTCGTCGCCTAAGTCCGCTTGTTGCGGCTCTTTGTTCTTAAGCCGTGCGCGAAGGACCAGTTTCTGTCAACGCGCATATTCGCCCTAAGGCCGCGCGATACCGCCTAACGCGTGACGCCACCACGCCAGCCTTGTGCGTACAGGTGGAGTGCTGTGGATTTAGTTTGCACCTTGAGGGAATATTGATGATTTCGTTCGTGACCAAATTGTGAAACGTGTTCACAATTGGATTGTCTGGCTTTAGGTCCTGTTGGGGTTGCGGACAGACAACGACTGGCTTCGGGGGAAGGCAGGCCATGGCCGTTTTGTCAGGAATCCAGGATCATCTGGATGAAATCGCTGTGATCGGGGGCGGGATCATCGGCGTCACCTTGGCCTATCGCTTGGCGCGGTCTGGGCGACATGTGTGCCTGATCGATCCAGACGCGCCCGAAGCGGCCGCATCGTTTGGCACCGCAGGGCATCTCGCGACAGATCAGATTGCGCCTATGGCCTCCAAGGCGACGCTGAAGCTCGGTTTAGATATGCTTCTATCCGGGACTTCAACGCAGCCCACACCGATATCAATCAACCCGATCTATATCCCGCGCCTATTGCCGTGGCTGGCGCGTTTTGTCTGGGCGTCGCGGCCGCTGGCCTATGTGCAAGGGCGCAATGCCTTAGTCGCTCTACAGAAAGCAGCGCTAACGGCCTGGCTCGATCTGATGGCGTTGCTCCCAGAGGACTTGGCCCAAGATTTAAAAATCGAGACGCGTGGGCATCTCGAACTCTACAGTGACCCCCTAGCTTATGATCATGTATTGCGGGCTTTGCCAGCCCTGTCGGGTTTCGGGGTTAAGGCGCGACCCGTTTTGGATGCACGCTTGGCCGAAATCCGGGCCTCAGTTGGGGTGTCCATTATCGGGGCTATTGACGTTGAGAGCACAGGCTTTGTGCCGGATCCAGCAAAGCTCATGCAGAGCTTCCGTGAAGCCGCCACCCGTCTTGGGGTCAATTTCATCCGTGCTCGCGTCGATGACCTGCATCAGGATGGCGCCGGGGGGTATTGTCTGCACCTCGATGGCGGCGAACCCCTGTCACAGGGGCGGTTGAAGGTCCGCGCCGAGCAGGTTGTCTTGGCTGCTGGGGTCGGATCTGCGGCTTTAATGCGGTCTTTAGGATGCCCTGTGCCCTTGGACACAGAGCGAGGCTATCATCTGACGCTACCGGGCTGGTGGCCGAGCGCACCGGATGGGTCAAGGCTTTGCCCTATGGTCTATCAAGAGGCTCGCGTGTTCCTGTCGCCCCTTGCAAGTGGAACGCGCATTACGGGGTTCGTAGAGCTCGCGGGAATGCAAAAACCATCGGATCCAAGAAAGTTTGAGGCCTTGCGTCGTACGCTGCTGAGTCTTTGGCCGGAAGCGCCCGTTGCAACTGCGCGGGAATGGATGGGTTTTCGGCCCAGTTTGCCGGATCATTTGCCCATGATTGGTACCGTGCCTAACCACCCCAGAATCCTTGCCGCATTTGGTCACCATCATTTGGGTCTGACCCTCGCTGCGATAACAGCGGATACGATCGACCGCTTAATCGAGGGCCGCCAACCGCTTGTTCCCCTTGCCGCATTTGGGGTTGACCGCTTTCAAATGCGTATGCTTTGGCGGGGTGTAAGGCTTTGATAACTTTGTTCTGAAGAAAAATTTAAAAAAGACAGATTTGATCGTTGACACCAACCGGGCGGGCGAATAGAAACCCGCTCCTCGCCACGGGGCACACTGCTTCGCCGGCGGCCAACGAAGACTTCTCCTACAGGAAAAGACGACGTTGCTACAAAGGTTGGACAGTGTTTCAAACTTTGTGGGTCAGCAAAGTTTTCTAAGTTTTCTTAGAAAAAGAAGTTGACATGAAGAATTGGGTGGTTA
>DAITMY010000165.1:0-5768 GCA_036834925.1 Asticcacaulis sp. | reverse complement strand
GAAGAGGTGATGGCCTGATTGCCTTGCGCTCCCATCGATGGAGCAGCTCTTTGAGACAGAAGGGGTATGTGGATAGAATTTTCTCACATATCCCTTCCAATTAAATTCTATATTTTTGAACGATTTAAACTCTTCAAGGGCCAATATTCCTACCTTCTCAAACGAAACAAATTATAAGTTAACCCCAATAATAAAATAACTATTCTCATATTCAGATAAATAAGCCCCAACTATGCGACAATAAAGGCATATGCGTAGGGACTATTCTTATCTTCAAATCGTGATAGCCTTACTCATCCATCGCTTGGGAGGCGAACCGATGAACATGATTAAAAGTGCTGTAAAAGCGTGTGTAATCTCTTCGGTACTGCTACTTTCAGCCAGTCCAGTTCTGGCGGCTGATGCGTGCAGAAAAGCGTGCAATGACAGCTATATGACCTGTCAGAAATCTGGAAAATCGGACGACGCCTGTATGTCGTCGTGGGGAAGCTGCAAAGACACCTGTAAGGCGAACAAAGGCACCCCCAAAGCCGCGAAGGCAACGACCAAAGAACCGGCAAAAAAGCCCGCCAAGCCGAACTAAGACGCGCTTGGGGCCACGACAAAGCCGGGTCTCGTCCGCTTCATCTATGTGCCCTTTTGTGAACGAAGTCCGTTCATAGAACAGACAGTCTTGCGGCAAAGCGCGCTTTGGTTTTTTAGCCAAGGCGCGCTAAGACGTTTGCATGTCATGGTCTAAAATTTGGGCCTTGAGTAGACGACGGGGATACGGATGGCTGATACAGCAAACACCACTGCGGATACGCCGACCGCGACAAGTCGCATGACGTTTGGCACGGGCTTTCTGCGCGATTGCTGGTGGTTTGCGGCGCTCAGCCCGGCGCTTAAACCCGGAAAGTTACAACGGTACGAAATCTTGGGAGAACCCGTCCTTCTGGGCCGGGACAGCAAGGGGCATGCCTACGCCCTGCGAGACATCTGCCCTCACCGCGCCGCGCCGCTATCCGCAGGCAAGCTCATTCCGTCCGTAAACGGACACGACTCGGTTCAGTGCCCCTATCACGGCTGGGAGTTTCGCACGACGGGCGTCTGCAATCGGATTCCGTCCTTGGTTGACGGTCAAGACACCGATCCGAACCGTATCCGGGTTCGGTCTTACCCGATCCGTGAACAGCAAGGCTTGGTTTGGATCTGGATGGCCCAAGACAGCCGCAGCCCAATGGATCCGGACCACGAGCCAATCACCTTACCGGGCATCGTCGGAGGCGCCCCGATCATAGTCGAGCAAATGAATTTCGACAGTCATATCGACCATGCTGTGGTTGGCTTGATGGATCCCGCGCACGGCCCCTATGTGCATCAGCAATGGTGGTGGCGCTCATCATCAAAACAGCTTGAAAAGCAAAAGGCCTTTGAGCCCCGAGACTTTGGGTTTGCCATGGCACGGCACGCACCGTCAAAGAACTCACGGGCCTATCGGATTCTTGGGGGCGCACCGGCCACGGAAATTACATTCCGGTTGCCTGGCCTGCGTTGGGAGCACATCGAAGTGGGAGAACGCCAGATCCTTGGTCTGACTTGCCTCACGCCTGTCCATGAGACCTGCACCCGCATTACACAAATTTTCTGGTCAGACCACGGGATCTTTCGCGCCATTGCGCCGCTTTTCAAGTTCGGAGCCAAGGCCTTCCTCAAACAGGACGGCGATATGGTAAATCTCCAGAACGAGGGCCTGCGCTACGACCCGAGCCTGCTCTGGATTGATGACGCCGACAAACAGGCCAAATGGTATCAAGCCTTGAAACGGGAATGGGCGAGCCACCGTCAGGAGACCCGCCCATTCAATAATCCGGTTTCGCCTACCCTACTGAAGTGGCGCAGTTAATAGACGGGTCTTAAGCCGCCAGCTTTTGACCCGTCGCTAAACCTTGCAACAGCATGCGGATCTGGGCGCTGGTTCGCACCAACAGGTCCTTTTCGGCGGGGTTGTCCAGAGCGGCGCGGCGCAGGTTGTTAAAACCAATCATTTCGATCATCTCAGCGGCGATAGCCGTATCGATACCGGCTCGAAGTTCACCTGAAGCCAAGGCCTGATCAAGCACTGCTTTTACGGCTTGATTAAACGCCGCCCCGATCTTCTGCAGGTCCGAAATCCGAGCATCTTGTGAATTCGCATCAATCACGAAGGCCGCGAGCAACAAACTGCGGCGCGGATAACCATAGGCAACGGCTGCGCGCAATTGCGCATCAATCTGTTCAAATACCGTGCCTGCACTGAGCGCAGCGCCTGCAAACGCTGCTTCGACCTGTTCGGCTTCTGATTCCAACACCGCCAGAAAAAGGTCTGTTTTGTCGCGAAAATTGGCGAACACGGCCCCCGTAGACAAGCCTGCTCCCGAAGCAATGTCGCGGATCGTGGCGGCTTCGAATCCACGGCTGATAAATAAATCCCGAGCCGAGTCCATGACTTTTCGGCGCGTCGCGAGCTTGGATTTTGCCCTTGCCGTTAAAGCTTCCGCAACGTCACCCTCGACACCAGAAACGATCTCGACGACAGAATTGTCCTGATTACTCATAAGATTACACACCTCAGTGCCGAAAGACCGGCACACAAACACACTGATCCGAAAGCCGAAGCTCGGCCCCTCTAAAGCGACTGAGAAGCGTCCGCGACAAACTCGTTGCCATTATTACTAAAAGTTAGATACCAATGTAAGTCAAATTCGTGTTCAGTTACCACTATTTTATGCGGATTATTGCGACGTTTTCGGGCAAAAATGTGAACCTCCACCCATAGTGCGACGTATTAAGTCAAGCCTTACAGACTCGACAAAAGCAGCTCCGAGGTCCATGCTCACGCCATGCAACAGGTTTTTAATATCATCATTCTTGCCGCGCTTGCAATTGTAACGCTGACGCTTTTCGCAGGAATTTATACCTTATTTCGAGGGGGTGAGTTTGGCCGCTCGTGGTCGAATAAACTGATGCGCCTCCGCGTGATTACTCAGGCTGTCGCAGTGGCCTTGTTGGTTGCCTTGATGTGGTGGCGCGGCCAGCCCAGCTAATGGGATTAACCGGGCAAGAGCAGGGGTGAATGTGCCGTGGTCATACTCAATAAAATTTACACCCGAACAGGTGACGCTGGCACAACGCGACTCGCAACCGGCGACGAAGTCTCCAAACAAGATTCGCGAGTCTGTGCCTACGGCAGCGTTGATGAACTCAATGCTAGCCTTGGCCTTTGCCGACTCTATACACCAACCGACTCAAGCGTCGACAAAGCTCTGTCACGTATCCAGAATGATCTGTTTGATCTCGGGGCCGATCTCGCCACACCGGAGCAAGATCCCCCGCCCTCATGGACACCCCTAAGAGTTATCGCAGATCAAGTCGTGTGGCTTGAACACGCCATTGATGCGATCAATGCCAATCTTGAGCCCCTCACCTCGTTCGTTCTACCGGCCGGCACCGCCTTGGCAAGCCATCTGCACCTGTCGCGGACGATATGCCGTCGCGCTGAGCGTGATGTCGTAAGATTGATGGGACAAGCCAAACGTCCCGTAAATCCAGAAGCCTTGAAATACCTCAATCGCTTGTCGGACTATCTGTTTGTTCTATCACGCCATGCCAACGATAACGGACGACGGGATGTCCTGTGGATCCCGGGGGGCAGCCGCCCAGCGGATCCAGACGCCTCAGCAGGATAGGCCTAGGTCAAACTAAGTTGCCGCGGACTTATAAACAACAGACTAGGAATGCGGCTGCCCCAGCGTTGCCGCAGGGACTGGCTCAGGCTTCTTTTCACCCGGCCAGATCACTTTTCGGGGCTCACCCGGCTTACGTCCTGTAAGCGTCGGCAAATAGACCGGATAGGCGCACTTTCGGTACTTAAATGTGTACCAACCGCCATTGCTTTCGCATTCTTGTTTGGGCCATTGATAGAGCAGGGCATAGCCAAGGCTAATCCCGCCGCCGACAAGGAAAATAACAAGCCCGATCAGCTTGAGACGCAAAAAGAAAGAGCCGTGCATGGTCATGTCCGGTATGTGACTCAGGTCACCCTGCAAACGCAAGAGGGATTTCGCGCGCCTACCCTCGCTCTTGTCACTGAAAAAAAACGCTCAAATACCAGCTTTTTCAGCGAAAACGTGACCTAGCGGCACGTTGACATCCAGGCAACCTGCCGCCACTTTCGCGACGAGGAAAGCGGGCAACTTAAGCGCGCTCCATCTGTTTCAGAGGCAACGCATCCATGAAGGTCTTGGTACCGGTCAAACGGGTCATCGACTACAACGTCAAGGTTCGGGTGAAACCGGACCAAAGCGGGGTCGATCTGGCCAATGTTAAAATGTCGATGAACCCCTTCGACGAAATTGCCGTGGAAGAGGCCGTTCGCCTCAAAGAAAAGGGCATCGCCACAGAGATCGTAGCCGTCTCTATCGGGGTCGCCCAGGCCCAGGACACGCTGCGGACCGCCCTGGCGATGGGGGCAGACCGCGCGATCCTGATCCAAACAGATGTGGATGTCGAACCCTTGGCTGTTGCCAAACTGCTAAAAGCTGTGATGGCCGAAGAAGCGCCGGAACTCGTGCTGATGGGCAAGCAGGCGATTGACGGGGACAACAACGCTACGGGCCAGATGTTGTCGGCGCTCACGGGGTGGCCTCAGGCGACATTTGCCTCAAAAATCGAGATTAGCGGCAAAACAGCCCACGTGACCCGCGAAGTCGACGGCGGATTGCAGACACTGGCCGTTGATCTTCCCGCCGTCGTGACCACGGACCTGCGCCTGAATGAGCCGCGTTATGCGTCCTTGCCCAACATTATGAAAGCCAAGAAAAAGCCGCTGGAAACCAAATCCCCAGCAGATTACGGCGTTGATGTCACGCCACGCCTCAAAGTGGCCAAGGTCAGTGAGCCCCCCAAGCGGACGGCAGGGATAAAGGTCGCGGATGCGGCTGAACTGGTGGCGAAACTAAAATCCGAAGCCGGAGTGCTGTAAAAATGGCCGTGCTTGTAATTGCCGATCACGATAACCTGTCTCTGCGCGATAGCACTCATAAGACCGTGACCGCCGCCTTGGCGCTATCGGGCGATGTGGATGTTCTGGTGGCGGGCCATAATGCCGCCGCCGCTGCAGAAGCCGCAAAAAGCCTGAGTGGTGTTCGCACCGTCATCCTGATGGAGTCTGAAGCGCTCGGCCAGGCGATCGCCGAAGCGCTTGATGCAGCCATCACCCCGATGATGGGGGATTATGACGTCTTGGCGATCCCGGCGACCGCATCCGGGAAAAACTTTGCGCCACGTATCGCTGCACGTTTAGACGTCTCGCTCATCTCGGATGTGCTCGAAGTGGTGGATAGCCAGACTTTTGTGCGACCGATCTATGCCGGCAATGCGCTGGAAACAGTTCATTCGACCGATGCGAAAATGGTGCTGACCGTGCGCCCGACCGCATTTAAACCGGTCGCAACCGGTGGATCCGCTTCCCTCGAAACCCGTGCCGCCCCCAACGCCTCGACCTCAGTCCGCTTCGTCAGCGAAGAGAAGGTTAAGTCGGATCGCCCGGAGCTGAACGCGGCGAAGATCGTCGTATCCGGCGGGCGGGCCCTTGGCTCAGCCGAAGAGTTCACCGGCGTCCTCAACCCGCTGGCAGACAAGCTCGGGGCTGCAATTGGAGCCAGTCGCGCCGCCGTGGATGCGGGTTATGCCCCCAACGATTACCAAGTCGGCCAGACCGGTAAGGTGGTCGCCCCCGACCTCTATAT
>DAITMY010000164.1:0-5811 GCA_036834925.1 Asticcacaulis sp. | reverse complement strand
ATCAAGCCGGGCAATGCGCTGCCGTTGCGGAACATTCCCGTCGGCACCACCATCCTGGGAATTTGATTGGCGCCGCATAGTCGGCGCTTTTTTTTGCCCTGTGCCCTTCAAACAAAAAGCCCCGCCGGACGGATCCGACGGGGCTTTCTTTATGGTGGGGGCAACCGGCTTATTTCACCGGCTTGCCGTCGGCATCGATGTGCATGAGCGGGATGTTCCAGCTCTTGGCTAGGTCGCCCAAGCCTGCTTCGACCTTGGCGCGGTCCCCGGCGATGACATAGATCGTCTCGTTGGGCTTAAACAGCGTCTTGGCGGTCTTGTTGACGCTATCGAGGGTGACCCCGCGCAGGCGTGCCGTATAGGTGTTGTAGTAGTCCCCCGGCAGATTGCGGCTGGCCAGGGCCTGAAGCGAACCCGCCACGGCTCCTGCCGTTTCGTACTGACCCGGAAGCGCCTTGACCGAGTCGCCCACAGCGTCGGCCAATTCGGCTTGGGTAATCGGCCGACTGCCAAGGATATCGCTCAGCTCCTTGCGCATCTCGACCAGGCTTTCTTTGGTCTTGTCCGACTGAACGCCCGCCGAGGCGGTCATGGCGCGCGGACCAAAGGTCCCCGCGACACCGCTGCGCGCGCCATAGGACCAGCCCTTGTCTTCGCGCAGGTTCATGTTCAGGCGCGAGATGAAGGCTCCACCAAAGATTTTGTTGGCCATTTCGACGTCGGCCTCGGTGGCCACATCAAACGGGGCCACCGTGTTGATAGCGACGATTTGGGACTGGGGCGCATTGGGGCGGTCGATCAGATAGATCGCCGGTTTGGCCGTGCTCACCTGGCTGAAATCGACGGGGGCCGGGGCCGGTTTGGTCGGAGCCCAAGTGCCAAAGCGGGCATCCAGCTTAGGCAGAACCGCTTCCATGGTCGTATCACCCGTGACGATGATATAGCCCTTGGACAGGTCCGCGCCCGCATAGAAGCTCTTGACGTCGTCGAGTGTGATGGCAGCAAGGCTGGCCTCAGTCGCCGGACGGCCAAACGGATGGGCCTCACCAAAGGCAAGACGCAGGGCCTGTGTGCTGGCGACCGCCGGGGTAACCTTCTGGCGCTTGATGCCGTCGATGGTCTGGCGACGCAGGCGCTCAAAGTCCGCCGCTGGGAAGGTCGGGTTGCGCAGAACATCGCCCAGCAGATCCAGAGAGGCGTCGATTGTTCCAGTCAGAGATGACACCGAACCGATGGTATGGGTCGCGCTCGCGCCGGTGCTAAGGGTGGCACCGAGCGACTCGGCGGTCTCGGCAATGGCGGTCGCATCCCGCTTGCCCGCGCCTTCGTCCAGCAGATTGGCGGTCAGCGATGCAAGGCCCGACTTGTTCGCCGGATCATGACCGCTGCCAAGCGGCAGGCCGACCGTGACCGAGATGATAGGCGTGGTGGTCCGGCGGGCGAACAGCACCTTGGTGCCGTTTTTCAGGGTTGCCGTCTGATAGGCGTCGAAGCCCGGATCCTTGACATCGGTGATGGCCGGAAGCTGCTTGCGGTCGGCATCCTGGGCCATGTTGCCGTCTTTGGCGTCGAACGGATGGACGGTGATGGTCAGGGCCTTGTCGTCGATCCAGTCCTTGGCCGCGCGGGTCATGGTGGCGCTGGTCATGTTTTTAAGGTGCTCGAACTGGACCTTATAACCATCGGGACGGCCGAAATAGACGGTCGACTCGGCCAAGAGGTCAGACTTGCCGCCAAAGCCGCCGACCCGCTCAAGGCCGCGGGCAAACTGGGCGTAGGTTTTGACCTTGTAGTTGTTCAGCTCAGCGACTGTGGCCCCTGCGGTTTTCAGGCGGGCGATCTCTTCATCGATGATGGCCTCGATGCGGGCCACGTCCGCGCCCGGACGGGCGGTGGCGACCACAAGGAACTGACCGGCGATTTCATTGCCGTTCTGGAAGGCGCTGACCTCGGAGGCCAGGTTTTCCTTGAGGACCAGACGCTGATAGAGGCGCGAGGTCTTGCCGGAGCCTAGGACATTGGCAAAGGCCGACAGGGCGGAATCCGTGGCAATCGACGCTTCCGAGCCATAGCCCGGGGTATTCCAGACGCGATAGACCCGGGCTTGGGGCACGCGGTCCTGAACGTCAACGCGGGCGGCTTCGGTGCGCTTGTTGATCCATTCCTGGGTACGCGGCAGCGGCTTTCCGGCGGGCATGGCGCCAAAATACTTGGTCACCTTTTCCTTAGCCGTCTTGACGTCGATATCCCCGGCCAACACCAGCACGGCGTTCGATGCGCCGTAATAGTCCTTGAACCAGGCTTGGACGTCTTCGAGCTTGGCCGCATTGAGGTCGTCCATCGACCCGATGACCGTGTGGCCATAGGGGTGGTCATCCGGATAGCTATATTCCGTGATCAGGTTCCAGACCTGGCCATAGGGCTGGTTCTCGCCCTGGCGCTTTTCGTTCTTCACGACGCCGCGCTGCTCATCGAGCTTGGCTTGGTCGACGGCGCCCAGCAGGTGACCCATGCGGTCGGACTCGAGCCACAGAACGGCATCGAGCGTGCCGGTCGGGACGGTCTGGAAATAGTTGGTCCGGTCGACGTTGGTGGTGCCGTTCATCCCGGTGGCACCCATGGTTTCAAGCGCCTTGAACCAGTCCTTGTTGAAGTTCTCAGAGCCGTTGAACATCAAGTGTTCAAACAGGTGGGCAAAGCCCGAGCGGCCCTTGGGCTCGTTCTTGGAGCCGACGTGATACCAGATATTGACCCCAACCACCGGAGCCTTGCGGTCCTCATGCACCACGACGCGCAGGCCGTTGGGCAGCGTGAAGGTCTCGAAATTGACGGCGATGTCCGGCAGGGCCGGGGTGGCGGGCGTCGCCGGCGCGGCCTTGGCTTTCGGCGCAGCGACGACGGGCGTGGCGGCGGCAAACAGCGCAGCGGCGATCACACCGGCAGCGGAGAAGGTCTTGTAGCGGTTCATAAGCGATTCCTGAATGAGCCCCGTTTTTGGCCCGGATCCCCACTGGGAACCAAGCGGCGCTATGGAACGACTGAAACCGTCTGGGTGCAACAGGCTGTGCGCGTCTGAAACCTTACAAATTTGTTACGATTGCATTTGAGCGTCTGTGCGCGACAGGGGGCGCAAGCCAAGGCTAGCCAACAGAGCTGCGTCCTGATCCTGTTCCGGGTTGGGCGTCGTCAGGAGCCGGTTGCCGACAAAGATCGAATTGGCCCCCGCAAGGAAGCACAGGGCTTGAAGCTCGGCGCTCATGGTTTCGCGGCCTGCCGATAGGCGAACAAAGGCACGGGGGCAAACGATCCGCGCCACAGCGACGGTGCGGACAAACTCGATGGGGTCAATCTGGCCTTCGGTGGTGACCCTGTCCCCCAGCGGCGTCCCTCGGATCGGGACCAGCATATTGACCGGAAGGCTGTCTGGGTGCTCAGGCAGGGTGGCCAGCGCATGCAACAGGCCGATGCGATCGGCGCGCGCTTCGCCCATGCCGACAATCCCGCCGCAACAGGTCTTCATGCCCGAGGCTCGCACATGGCTAAGGGTATCGAGGCGATCCTGATAGGTGCGGGTGCTGACGACCGTGTCGTAATAGTCCGGGCCGGTGTCGAGGTTGTGGTTATAGTAATCGAGCCCGGCGTCTTTCAGCGCCTTGGCTTGGTCAGCGCTAAGCATGCCGAGGGTGGCGCAGGTCTCTAGGCCCAGCGCTTTGACGCTGGAGATCATGGCTGCGAGCTGGGGCAGATCCCGGTCTTTCAGCTCCCGCCAGGCCGCGCCCATGCAGAACCGATCCGCCCCGCCGTCGCGGGCCGCCCGCGCCTCGGTCAGGACGCGCTCCAGATCCATCAGCTTGCTGGCCTTGAGCCCGGTATCGAAATGCGCCGACTGGCTGCAATAGCCGCAGTTTTCCGCACAGCCCCCCGTCTTGATCGACAACAGCTGAGCCATCTGGAGTTCTGTGGGATCAAAATGGGCACGGTGCACGCTGGCCGCCTGAAAGATCAGCTCCGGAAAGGGCAGATCAAATAGGGCCGCGACCTCATTAAGGGTCCAGTCATGGCGAGGCGTGGCAAGCGTGTTTAAAGCAGCAGAAATTTGGGTCATAAGCCGCCGTACCACCCCATGCGGAAAAATCCAGAGCCTCGGCAAACTGTAGATTTTCCGGGCATGAGCGCGCGCATGATCCGAATGGCTCTAATGCGCATATAAAGACATCTTTATATCTTTGTTGCGATTGTTCGCCGTGCCGATTATAGGTGCCGCTAACAGATCGTCTCTCAAGCCCCGGAGCCTCTCGTGACCGATTACATCATTCGTGACATCAGCCTGGCCGACTGGGGCCGTAAGGAAATCGAGATTGCCGAGGGCGAAATGCCCGGCCTGATGGCCACGCGGGCAGAATATGGCGCAAAGCAGCCGCTCAAGGGCGCGCGCATTGCCGGCTCGCTGCACATGACCATCCAGACCGCCGTGCTGATCGAAACGTTGCAGGCGCTGGGGGCTGAGGTCCGCTGGGCGTCGTGCAACATCTTCTCGACCCAGGACCATGCCGCCGCCGCGATTGCCGCGACCGGCACGCCGGTATTCGCGCTCAAGGGTGAAACTCTCGAAGAATATTGGGACTATGCCCACAAGATCTTTGAATGGCACGACGGCGGCTATCCGAACCTGATCCTTGATGACGGCGGCGACGCCACGCTCCTGTGCGTGCTCGGGCCCAAGGCGGAAAAGGATCCGTCGGTGCTCGATAACCCGCAGAACGAGGAAGAAGAGGCGCTCTATAAGGTGATGAAGCGCTACCTCGTAGAAAAGCCGGGCTTCTATTCGGCGATCCGCGATGCCATTACCGGCGTGTCCGAAGAGACCACCACCGGGGTCAATCGTCTGTACCAACTGGCCAAGGCTGGTGAGCTGCCGTTCCCGGCCATCAACGTCAATGACAGCGTGACCAAGTCGAAGTTCGACAACCTCTATGGCTGCCGCGAGTCGCTGGTGGATGCGATCCGCCGCGCCACCGATGTGATGCTGGCCGGAAAGGTCGCCGTGGTCCTGGGCTATGGCGATGTGGGCAAGGGCTCGGCCGCGTCGCTGCGTCAGGGCGGGGCCCGCGTGATCGTGACCGAGGTCGATCCGATCTGTGCCCTTCAGGCCGCCATGGAAGGCTATGAGGTCAAGACCATCGAAGATGCCGTGGCCTATGCCGACATCTTTGTGACGGCCACCGGCAACAAGGATGTGCTGCGTCTCGAACACATGCGCGAGATGAAGCACAACGCCATCGTCTGCAACATCGGCCACTTTGATTCCGAGATCCAGATTGCGGCGCTGCGCAACTTTGTCTGGGATGAAATCAAGCCGCAGGTGCACCATGTGGGCTTCCCGGACGGCAAGAAGATCATCGTCCTGTCCGAAGGGCGTCTGGTGAACTTGGGCAACGCCACCGGCCACCCGTCGTTTGTGATGTCGGCAAGCTTTACCAACCAGACCCTGGCCCAGATCGAGCTGTGGACCAACCGCGCCGCCTATCAGAACGCGGTCTATACCCTGCCCAAGCATCTCGATGAGAAGGTGGCGTTCCTGCATCTGGAAAAGCTGGGGGCCAAGTTGACCAAGCTGAGCCAGGAACAGGCCGATTATATCAACGTCCCGGTCGAAGGGCCGTTCAAGCCGGACCACTACCGCTACTAAGGCGTCTGAGGCGGTCCCAACAGCTGGCCAAGATTTAAGCATGGCCCGCGCTTTAACGGCGCGGGTCTTCGACGGCCTACACCGGGCTCATGGTCCACTCTGGCGCTTGCTGGAGGTCGGTC
>DAITMY010000163.1:0-5818 GCA_036834925.1 Asticcacaulis sp. | reverse complement strand
GTCGATCATCGGAATCATGTTCAGCGATCGCTCGCCGCGAATGATCAGCGGCTTATGAACCGTCAGATCGCCACGGCAGCTTTTCGTGGCGTTGGCCAGGACCAGCAAACCGCCGGGACGCAACATGTTGATGGCATCCTGAACCGGGTGCGGCCCAGTGGCGACGTCACAGTCGACGCGCAGAAATTCTAGTTTGCCGTATTTGGGGTGCTTTGGACCGATCGTGCCACCAAAGAACCCGTCGCCTGAGATGCCGACAGACGGTTTTTCGCTGTCTCCATGTCCGCCTCGCGGTTTGCGGATGGTGCGCTTGGGCTTTACGGGCGGATTGATCAGGCTGCCAAAGTTGGGCTTGAGCTGGGCATCCACCCGAGCCGCATCCTGGGCCTGGGCGGGGAGAGTCAGTAGCCCGTAGGCGGCCATAGCGAAAGCCGCAACGCTGGCTTGGAGCATCGGGCGGATGCGGAGCAGGGACTGGGTCATGGGCGGCCTTCCCTTAGCGGCGTTGTGAACGGGAGACCTGGGCCAAAATGGCCTGCAGGCGCGAAACAGTCGGTTTGAAGCCGCCAAGGGCCGATTCGACCTTGAGTACGACAGCTTTAGCTTTGTCCTGATCGGCCACCCCGGTCACACCGAGGCCAAAATAGGTGGACATGGCAAACTTAGCTTCAGGAGACCCCTGACGCTCGGCTTCTTCAAACCAAGAAAAAGCGCGGGCGTAGTCAGCCGGAACGCCAACCCCTTCGGCGTACATCACAGCCAGAACCAGCTGAGATTGCGCCGATCCATTGATCGCAGCCAACTGGATGGCACGGACTTTTTCGAGGTTGGTCAGACGCCCCGTCATCGGACGCCCGAGCTTGGCCTGAAGCGCTTCGATTTCTTGGACGGTAAGCTTGGCAGCAGTGTCGCGCGGTTCAAGGGAGATATCGAGATAGTTCAGAGCCTTGCCGATATGGATGAACGGCAGTTCTTCGATACGGCTGAGGGCGATTTCATAGGCGTCGCCGCGCGGGCGGCTTTCGTCCGAGTGGGGCACGCCGCCTTGCGGGGCTACGGTCGGATTGAACTCGAACGGCGGGGTCCATCGCTTGGCCTTGGACTCTACGAAGCTGCCGTATTCTTTTCGCTCTGGCGCGGACCGCTCAAAATCCTTCAGGAGGACAAACGCACTAACGTCGCCCGTCTGAACGGCTAGATAGTTATAGAGATAGGCATCCACATCGTTGCGCTGGAACAGGGCCGTGGCATCGCTCAAAGGCTTGGCTTTCGGACCCGAGCGCTTATCGCCCATGGCCGCCATCGCTTGGGGATTGTCGGCGGGCTCACCAAAGGGACCATAAAGATTGTCGTAGAGCCGTGCCAGCGTGCGGTATCCGTCCGCGTCCAAGGTCGACAGGATATAGATGGCCCGGTCGCGTACAGTCTGGCGCTCAAGGGTCGACATTTTCGACAGCTGGTTGTTCAGCGTGGTGTAGGCCTGCTGGCGCTCCCATGCTCGGCAATCATCGTAACGCGACAGCGAGCGCCACATACCGGTCTGTCGGACGGCCCGGTTGATCGGCGCGTAGCCTTCGGGATTGGCCAGGGCCATCGCCAGCCAGACCGAAGACTCGATAGGATCTTCGATATTCTTATCGGTTGACCGGCTCGCGGCATACCGCGCGCCAAGTTCCAACTGAGCAAAGAAGTCATTGGAAAATGCCAACCGCCGAAGGTGGCGGATCTCGCGTTCTTGGTCATTAAAGCCAGACTGCCCCGAAAGGCTTGCTGGACGCGGGCAGGCGAGGCGACTTTCTTTGGATTTTCCGGACGAGGCCCCCGTCAGGCCTTCACAGCCCGCAAGCACCAGAGTCGAGGCCGCAACTCCACTCAAGATGGCCAGTCGCAAGAGACCTGAAACGTTCTTTTGCATCATCCGCGCTCCGGCGACCGCATGGGTAGGCGCATCACTTGGACATTATGGTTAATACGTTTCATCCTGACCAAACCCACCCCTGTCAAGAACGCCACTCAGACTGTTAACGAATTTGCCGGACCGTTGCAGCGATATCGCGCTTTTAAAGCCCAATGCCGCCTGAAACCCGCAAATGCCCCCAAATCAACATACCCATTCAGGATCGAGTCACGCAGCTTGCACAATCGAACCTGTTTCCTGATTCTCGGCTAGGAACCGGCTGAGGTATGGACAGATTCCGCCCCTGATCCCACCCCAACGCTCTGTTCTTACCAGACAAACCATGAGATGGGAGGGGGGAATTAAGGAGTTTTGTTCCCATGAGCTATGTGCCGCGTGAAGATCGCCCGGTCGACAAAGCCGCGCGCTATGCCGAAATCGAAGCGGAAATCCTTGCTGTGCTTGAGGGTGAGCCCAATCAGACCGCGCGTATGGCGACGGTATGCGCGATGCTGGCGGATGCGTTTGAAACGTATTTTTGGTCTGGTTTTTATGTGGTCGATGCAGAGAAGCCACAGGAATTAGTGGTGGGACCTTATCAAGGTACACTGGGCTGTCTGCGGATCGCTTTCGGACGGGGCGTATGTGGGGCTGCGGCGGCGACGCGCCAGACTCAGATCGTGCCCGACGTCCATGCTTTTCCCGGCCATATCGCGTGCGACAGCCGCTCAGAGAGCGAGATCGTCGTTCCGGTGTTTGACCGTCACGGGGCACTGATTGCGGTGTTCGACGTCGATTCGACGGAAAAGGGCAGCTTTGATACAGTCGATGCCGTGGCGCTAGAACGCCTGATGGCTAAGGTGTTTGCGGTCTGAACAAACATAGACCCGGATCGCCCCGGACCTCTCTGTAGGCCATTTGGTGGGATCACGTGAGGGCGTGTAACACTTGCTCGCTGCCTTCCCAGATCATCTTGGCCGCGACGAACACGATGATGACGAGCCCGACATAACCGATCCAGCGATAGGTGTGCAGCATCTTGGCGATATAGGTTGCCGCGACCCCCATCAGGGCCACAGACAATAGAAGTCCAAACACCAGCACTTCCGGGTGATGGCGGGCGGCTCCGGCCACGGCCAACACATTGTCGATCGACATGGAAAGGTCGGCGATTAAAATCTGGATGAGCGCCTGCATAAAGGTCTTGCGCGGGGCAGGCTTTGCCGCGGCGCCGCTGAGGCTTCCACTGCTGTTGACATCAATGCCGGTCGCATCTTCGAGGCTGGCCTCTGCTTGAGCCTCTGCCTCTTGTTCGCGCAGCTCGCGCCACATTTTCCAGCAGACCCAAAGCAGCAGGATGCCGCCCGCCAGAATGAGGCCGATGACCTGCATCAACTCAACCGCCACAAGGGCGAAGCCGACCCGCAACACCACCGCGGCAATCAGGCCATAGAGAATTGCTTGGCGACGTTGTTTGGCATCCAGCCCCGCCGCCGCCAGTCCAACCGCCACGGCATTATCACCGGCTAGGACGATATCAATGAAGAGCACCTGGCCGAGGGCCCAAAGCTGGGCAGGATCGGTCATGCCGACGAAGACGCTATTCAATGAGTCTATCATATTGCCCTAATGAGGGATATTAATGGATGGGGCAAGGGTCTTGCCGTGCGCCGATCAGCCGCGCCCGAGCGCTTCGTAAAGGGCAATCGCACAGGCGTTGGACACATTAAGGCTCTCAAAGCCACCGGGCATGGGAATGCGGGCCAGAGTATCGCAATGTTCCGCGACCAGTCGGCGCATCCCATCGCCTTCGGACCCCAGTACCAGCACAAGGGGACTTTGATCTGCGCTCAAGGCTTCTGCGAGGCTAAGGTGGGCTTCACCGGCGAGTCCCACTGCGCGCCAGCCTGAGTCCGCCAAGGTTTCCAGCGCGCGCGACAGGTTTGTGACGCGGCTGAAGGGCACTTTATCAATGGCCCCGGCGGCCGCCTTGGCCAGAGCGCCTTGGAGCTCTGGCGCATGGCGATCTTGGAGAATCAGGCCACCCGCGCCAAAGGCGGCGGCGGAACGGAACGCAGACCCGACATTTTGGGGATCGGTGACTTGATCGAGCATAAGCAATAAGGGCCGACAGCCCGGGGGGGCGTTTCGCAATGCGGCATCCGCCAGATCCAATATCGGAGTATCCTCAAGCGCGGGGCCCCGCAGGGCCAAGCCTTGGTGAACCGCGCCCGGGGGGAGCATGCGACCAATATCGGCGCTTTCCATGCGCTCGGCGCGTACGTCGTCGCGGCCCCGAAGCCATTTTTCAACGGAATGAAGCCGGTCTTCGCTGGCAACGAGGCGTAACGGCCCTGGTCGATTCGGATTCTGAAGGGCGGCTTCAATCGGATGCAGGCCCCAAATCCATCCGTCTGGATTGACCGATGTGCGCGATCGGGGGGCGCGGGCCGGGGTCTTCGCCTGGATTGCGGCCTTCGATGGGGCCGGGGCTGATTTGCTGGTCGAGTTATCACCAGAAAATGGCTTGCGATCCGAACTTCTGCGTTTCCGGTCGTTGCGTTCAGAGAAAGAGGACACTATAAGACGCGCTCCGATTTGGGCTGCCCGGCTCTGCGGACGGCACGGCTTATTACACCAAGCCTGTTGTTTGCGGAAAAATTTGTGACCGGATCATTTGCTTGACAGATGATTATACACAGATAAAGGAGCGGCTCCAAAATGCGCACGGGGGAATGTCCCGAGTGGCAAAGGGGGCGGACTGTAAATCCGCTGGCGTACGCCTTCGCAGGTTCGAGTCCTGCTTCCCCCACCATGCGCATCGGAAACCCTTAGGGCCTGTGTGCCCTGATGGCGCGACAGTTCCCCGGCTTCTGGGCCGATGCGGGCATGGTGTAATGGTAGCGCCTCAGCCTTCCAAGCTGATGGTGCGGGTTCGATTCCCGCTGCCCGCTCCAAGAACTGTTTGCCAGACCCTCCCAAATTTCCTTACTCGCCACGATTGCCTGCGTCCCTTTGCGGCGCGTGGTCCGTTTGCTTGGCGTCAAAAGACCTTCACGTGCCTTCTTGCAGGGGATGGGCTTTTCGAGTATGCCGCGCGCTCACCGTTCCGACAGGGGCGGAGACCTGTTATTGCGGAGGTTCGTCAGATCCGGGCTTGAGGTGGACTTGAATGTCCGTCTTCGGGGGTCGGAACCGCCGTACAGTCAAAAAGCCCTCAGGCAAGATTGGAGCCCGGATATGGCCAAGGAAAAATTCGAACGCACGAAGCCGCACTGCAACATTGGCACGATCGGCCACGTTGACCACGGCAAGACGACGTTGACGGCGGCGATCACGATGACGCTGGCGAAGACGGGCGGCGCGGTCGCCAAGAACTATGCGGACATCGACGCGGCGCCGGAAGAGAAGGCGCGCGGGATCACGATCAACACGGCGCACGTGGAATATGAGACGGCGAACCGTCACTATGCGCACGTGGATTGCCCGGGTCACGCCGACTACGTGAAGAACATGATCACCGGTGCCGCCCAGATGGACGGCGCGATTCTGGTGGTTTCGGCCGCGGACGGCCCGATGCCGCAGACGCGCGAGCACATTCTGCTGGCCCGTCAGGTGGGTGTTCCGGCGCTGGTCGTGTTCATGAACAAGGTTGACCTTGTGGACGACGCCGAGCTGATCGAGCTGGTGGAAATGGAAGTGCGCGAGCTTCTGTCGAGCTACCAGTTCCCGGGCGACGATATTCCGATCACCAAGGGTTCGGCCAAGGCCGCGACCGATGGCGTGAACCCGGAGATCGGCGAGCAGCAGATCCTGGCGCTGATGCAGACGGTGGATGACTACATCCCGCAGCCGGAGCGTCCGATTGACCTGCCGTTCCTGATGCCGGTGGAAGACGTGTTCTCGATCTCGGGCCGCGGC
>DAITMY010000162.1:0-5852 GCA_036834925.1 Asticcacaulis sp. | reverse complement strand
GATATGACACAGATCCCACACGTCCCCGCATGGCGTCGGGGGTGACAATCTGGACCAAAGTCGAGCGCACATAGACGCTGACCATGTCCGCAGCCCCGAGGGCCGCCAGGGCAAACACCGACAGCCAAAATACCTCAGACAGGCCAAACACGAGGGTCATCGCGGCAAAGACAGCCACGGAGCCGAACATCCATGGCCCGGCATGGCGGCGTATGGGGGAGCGGGCCAACAAAAGCGCAGTCACCATGGCTCCGGCAGCGGGTGCGGCACGTAGCAGGCCGAACCCGTCGGGACCCACATGCAAAATGTCTCTGGCAAACACAGGTAGCAATGCCGTTGCGCCCCCGAGCAGCACCGCCGCCAGATCCAGTGACAGCGCGCCAAAGATGATCTTGGTACGCCAGACATAGACGAGGCCTTCCTTGATCAGGGCCAGGCGCGACCCGCTCTGGGGCTCAGGCCGGGTATCGGCGTCAAGGGTCAGCACCAGCACAGCGGCGATCAGCATTAGGACCAAACTCACCCCATAGGCCAAGGGCAGGCCAAGGGCGACGAGTGTCCCACCCAAGGCCGGGCCAATAATCGCCCCGGCCTGAAAGGCGAGGGAATTGACGGCAATGGCTTTGGGCAACAGATCGCGCGGTACGATCATCGGGCCAATGGCCTGGCTGGCTGGGGCCAGAAAAGCGCGTGCCGCTCCAAGGCCCATGCTGAGCAGGAATAAGGCCCAGAACGGCGGGCTTTTAACCAAGGCCAGTAACAAGAAAGCCCCCGCAAGGATCACTTCGGCGGCCAGCGCCAGTCCGGCCACGGTCTTGCGGTCATACCGATCGGCGACCTCCCCGGCTGGCAAGGTCAGAAGAAACATGGCCAGAAATTGCGCCAGCCCGATCAGGCCGACATAGAGCGCCGACTCTGCCACCCCGGCCGTTTGACGGGCGACCTCATAGACCTGCCAGCCCAGCACCGCGCTTTGCGACGCATAGCCCAGAACCGATAGGCACCGAGCCAACCAGTAGCGCCGAAAGGCCGGGATCGAAAAGGGGGAGGTCAACAGGGTATCTTTCTGCTCTGTTGGCAATGGCCGTCCGATCAGAACGGCTGGCCATTTTTGCGGACAAAGCCGGGGATATCGGAATCGTACAGCATGTCGATGTCCGGATAATGGGCGAGTTCTCGCTCAGTGGCCCGTGTGCCGACCTCAAGGATGACGGCCCGATCTGCGCTGCGGTTACACAGGTGATGGCCATTGGGCACCCCAGCCTTGAACCCGGCATAGTCTCCCGCCTGTAGCAAGGTTTCCCCTTCTTCCTCGATCAGAACGACTTCACCCTCCATCACAAGGATGAACTCGTCTTCGCGTTCGTGCCAATGCCGCTGGGCTGACCAACTTCCGGGCTCTAGATGCAGCAGATTGACCCCAAACTGGGTCAGTCCCACCGCGTCCCCCAGCCGCCATTTGGTACGGTTCACGCATGGGCCACGATAGGGGTCCGGGTAACGGGTCCCATTCACGGACGGACAGTTTTTCAGATCAATTTTTGGCATGACTGTCCTCGCAACAGCGTGATCCGGGGGTAGTGTCAGCCATCTGAGCATGGCACATAGGCTCTGTAGCTGTTTTTACCCCGTTTCGGATACCCCGATGACCTTTGATCCTGTCGATCTGACCCAGGCTCTGATCCGCCGCCCGTCTGTCACCCCCCTCGATGCCGGGGCTATGGATGTGGTGGAACAGGCGTTGACGTCGCTCGGCTTTTCCTGTCGACGGATGCCCTTTGACATCATCGAAAACCTCTATGCTAAGCGAGGGACCACCGGGCCCAATCTGTGCTTTGCCGGGCATACGGATGTGGTGCCCGAAGGAGCCACCGAAGCCTGGACCCGCGATCCGTTTGCGGCGGAGATCCGCGACGGGGTGCTGATCGGACGCGGGGCCGTGGACATGAAGGGGGCCATTGCCGCCTGGATCGCGGCGGTTTCACGCGTCGGCGAGGTGCCGGGGACCCTGTCATTCCTGATTACCGGCGACGAAGAAGGCCACGCCACCGACGGCACCAAGAAGGTCGTCGAGGCGTTGATGGCAGAAGGTGAGCGCATCGACCATTGCCTCGTGGGCGAGCCCACCAGCGCGGCCCGCCTCGGAGATATGATCAAGGTCGGGCGTCGGGGCAGCATCAATGCCTGGATCACGGTGCATGGCCGTCAGGGCCACGTGGCCTATCCTGACCGCGCCAGCAATCCGATCCGTGCTCTGACGGACCTGATGTCCCGCCTGCAGGGGCGGGTGCTGGATCAGGGCTATGCCAGCTTCCCGCCGTCCAATCTGGAAATCACCACGATTGATGTGGGCAACGGGGCCATGAACATCATTCCGGCCCGGGCGGCCATGCGGCTGAATATCCGCTTTAACCCGCTCCATACGGGGGATAGTCTCGCGGCGTGGATCTCCGAGACTTGCGAGGCAGTCAGTCTCGCTCATAATTGCCGGATCGAGGTGGACAGCCGCTGCTCTGGCGAAGCGTTTCTGACGGAGCCCGGCCCGTTTGTCGAGGTGATCACCCAGTCGGTTGAAGCCAGTCTCGGGATCCGCCCCGAAGCCTCCACGACGGGCGGCACGTCGGATGCCCGCTTCATCCGCGCCCTGTGCCCCGTTGTCGAGTTCGGCCTCGTCGGCCAGACCATGCACCAGATCGATGAGGCGGTGCGAGTCGAGGATCTCGAACGTCTGACCGATGCCTATGTGCACCTGATCAAGGCCTATTTCGAGCGGTTCCAGTCCGCATCGTAAAAGACGTGGGTTAAGTAGAGACCTTCGGGCGGCGCGACGGGACCACAGGCGCGCCGGTCCCGGGCTTCGAGCGCGTCGGTGACATCGTCGGCGCTCCAGCGTCCGATTCCGACTTCGGCCAAGGTGCCGGTCATCGACCGGACCTGGCGGTGCAGGAACGAGCGTGAGGCAAACACCAAATGCACTTCGTCGCCGACCCGGCTGACCCGTGCGACGTCCATGGTTTTGACCGGGGACTTGGCCTGGCATTCCACATGCCGAAAGGTGGTGAAGTCGTGATGGCCCAGCAGCCGTTGCGCGGCGACGTGCATGGCGTCCGCATCAAGCGGTTTTTTTACATGCCAGACCCGGCCTTGATCGAGCGCAGGCGGCGGGCGACGGTCGAGGATCCGGTACAGATATTGGCGACCCGTGGCGGAAAACCGAGCGGAAAAGTCTTCGTCCACCAATTCGGCTTTTAAGATCGCGATGGGTTCTGGCACCAGATAGGCATTAATGGCATCGCGCACCACATCGGCCCGAAAGGTCCTATCGAGGTCGATGTGCAGCACTTGGCCGGTGGCGTGGACACCCGTATCGGTGCGTCCGGCGGCAATCAAGCGGCGGGTCTCGCCGCTAAAAGCCTGGATCGCGCGCTCTATCGAGGACTGGATGGTCGGCAGTTCGCCCTGGGCCTGATAGCCTTTATAGGGGCGACCATCATACTCGACCCACAACTTATAACGCGGCATGGGGCCTTATGCCTCCGGTCCGCTAAGGACCGTTCCCGGAGCCAGCGCAAATCCATTGAGGAACTGTTCTGCAGACTGAATAGATTTGCCCTCGCGCTGGACGCGGATCAGGCGAACAGCGCCTGTGCCACAGGCGATCCGCAAGGTGTCATCGAGGACAGTCCCGGGCTGTGCGCCCGAAACCTCGGCCACTGCTTCGGACATCAGCGCCTTGACGCGTACAGACTTACCTTGCGGGCTCTCAACCAGGAACCAGGCGCCGGGGAAGGGCGACAGGCCCCGGATATGACAATCGACCTCAGACGCAGGCCTACTCCAATCGATGCGTGCCTCAGCAGGGCTGATCTTGGCGGCATAGGTGGGCGTTCCCGTTTGCGGGCTTTCTTGAGCGCCGCCGCGTTCGAGCGCAGCCAGAGCCGGGGCGAGTAAGGCCGCCCCCAGACCGGCCAGACGGTCATGCAGGCTCTGGACCGTATCCGTCGGATGGATCGGGGTGACCGCCGAGAGGATCACCGGGCCTTCGTCCAGGCCTTCACTCATGCGCATGACTTGCACGCCGGTTTGCGTATCGCCTGCCATGATTGCCCGTTGGATCGGGGCGGCTCCGCGCCAGCGCGGCAGGAGCGAGGCATGCAGGTTGAAACAGCCTAACCTCGGCGCCTCAAGCACAGGCTTTTTCAGGATCTGGCCATAGGCCACGACAACGGCGGCATCGAGATCAAGCGCGGCAAACTCGGCCATGGCCTCGGTTGATTTCATCGACACGGGCGTGCGCACCGGCAACCCCATCGCTTCGGCAAAGGCATGAACCGGCGAGGGTTGCAAGGTCTGGCCCCGGCCCTTGGGGCGCGGCGGCTGGCTGTAAACACAGGCGATCTCATGGCCACTGGCGATCAGCTCAGCCAGGGCGCGGACGGCGAATTCGGGCGTACCCATAAAAGCAAGGCGCATGCGCTCTCTTAACGGGCTTGTGCTGGAAAGACCAGATCCGACGATCGTGAGGTCGTCGGATCAAGCGCCGAATTAAGCCGCGGTCCGTTTCAGCTTGCGCACCTTGGTCACGGCGCGGTCCCGCTTCAGCCGCGACAGGTGATCGATGAACAGAACCCCTTCGAGGTGATCCATCTCGTGCTGGATACAGGTGGCGTAAAGGCCGGTGGCCTCTTCTTCGATGCGGTTGCCGTTGTAATCGAGATAGGTCAGGCGCACACGGGCCGGGCGCTGCACTTCGTCATAGACTTCTGGTACCGACAAACAGCCCTCTTCATAGGGGGCCAGCTCTTCGGAGCGCCACGTGATTTCCGGATTAACGAAGTATCGCGGCTGCTTTTCGTCGTTTTCCTGCAGGTCCATGACAATGACCCGCACAGGCTCACCCACTTGAATGGCGGCCAGGCCAATGCCGGGGGCGTCATACATGGTCTCTAGCATGTCATCCATAAGGGCGCGCAAAGCATCGTCCACTTGGTCCACAGGGCGCGAAACCAGCTTCAAGATCGGGTCGGGTACAGTCAGGATCGGTCGTATAGCCATAGCGCTCAGGTAGGCAGTTTGGGTCTTGGGGTCAAGATTAACAGCTTAGGCTTCCAGTTTGCTTAAGCTGCGCGGGGCGGCTTCAATCGCTGTGAGCTCAGGAAGGCTCTTTCCCTCGTGCTCGACTTTAAGGTCTTCAAAGCGCCGAGCTTGGCTGAGGACCTGAGTTTCCAACGAGCCGACAAAGGCGTTATATTTGCCGACCGCGCCGTCCAAGGCCCGACCCATCTGGGCCACGTGTCCGCCCATGACCGACAAGCGCTTATAGAGTTCCCGGCCAAGGTCGGCCACTTCGCGCGCATTGGCGGCCTGATCTTCGACCCGCCAGCCATAGGCCACCGCCTTGCACAGGGCAAACAGGGTGGTTGGCGTGACAATGATCACCCGCTTGTCCATGGCTTCGGACATCAGGTCTGGCAACTTATCGAGCGCTGCCGCCAAGAACCCATCACCGGGGATAAACAGCGCGACAAAGTCCGGTGTCGCGTCTTTCATTGTGTCCCAATAGGCCTTAGCCGACAGATCCCGCACATGGGCCTTGAGTGCTTGGGCATGACGGGTCAGGGCCGCATCCCGGGCCAGATCGTCGGTCTGCTCCATCGCCTCAAGAAACGCCGTCAGATTGACCTTAGAGTCGATCACAAACACCCCACCGCCGGGCAGGCGCACCGTGACATCTGGACGGCGACGGCCTTCTTCTGAGTCGGTCGAGGTCTGTTCGGTAAAATCAAACTGAGTGAGGCCCGCGGTGGTCAGCACATTGCGCAGGGTTTCCTCGCCCCAGCGCCCCTGAACCC
>DAITMY010000161.1:0-5886 GCA_036834925.1 Asticcacaulis sp. | reverse complement strand
GACCAGCCCCGCGACCCCGGAGTTGATGTGCACCACCGCCCCTCCGGCGAAATCCAGCACGCCCCAGGCCCCGAGGAACCCACCGCCCCAGACCCAGTGACAGACTGGCGCATAGACGAGCAGAAGCCACAGCGCCGTGAATAGCAAAAAGGCGCTGAACTTCATCCGCTCGGCAAAAGCTCCGGCAATGATCGCCGGGGTGATCATGGCGAAGGTCATCTGGAAGGCCACCCACAAGGGTTCGGGCAGGCCTGGGGCGAGTTTATGAGCGGTCTGGGTCCCGACGCCGCTCAGAAACGCAGCATCAAGCCCGCCGATCAGCGCTTGGACCGAGGCCGAGCCCCCCTCAGCAAATGCCAAACTATAGCCAATCAGCGCCCATAAAATCATCGCCAGTACCGCAGCGGCCACGGTCTGGGCCAAGGTGGCCAGCACATTCTTGCGCCGGACCATGCCGCCATAGAACAGGGCCAGCCCCGGTAGGGACATCAGCAAGACCAGCACCGTCGCGACCATAATCCAGCCACTGGCGGCTGGATCGGCGCTCAAGGCTGCCTGGTGGGCCATCAGGCCCGTGGATACCGGGGGAGTTATCATCGGTTCGCCCTCGCAAAAAAACCCTCGCACCTGCGAAGTGGGCGACAGATTTTTGCGTTATTCAAGCTCGGGCCGTGCGCTTGAGGCGGTCTGTTTCAAATCATTGCAGCATTGTGAAATAAACTTGTCGCATCTGAAATCAGATCGGAAGAAACCGGGCCTTAAACGCAAAACACGCCCCCGGACGCGCCGGGAGCGTGCGCGGATCAAGGTGGGGCGATGTGGATCAGCCGTTGAAGGCTTTCACGGCCGCGATGATCTGATCCTGGGTTTCCGGGGTCAGATAGGGGCTGAAAGGCAGGCTAATGACCGTGGCCGCTTTTTCTTCAGAAACCGGGAAGTGACCGGTCCCGCTCTTGAAGTGGGCATACCCCGGCTGCTGGTGCAGCGGAATAGGATAGTAGACAGCGGTCGGGATGCCTGAATAGCGCAGGTGAGCCGCCAGGGCATCACGCTGGTCGTGCTCAATGGTATATTGCGCCCAGGTCGAGATTGCCCCTTCGGCAATAAACGGCACCGACCGGACCACGCCTTCAAGGCCCGCTTTATAGCGTGCCGCCACCGCCTGGCGCAGGTCGATTTCGTCCTGGAAAATCGCCAGCTTTTCCAGCAGCACGGCCGCCTGGATAGTATCGAGGCGCGAATTCATACCGATCCGCACATTCAGATACTTGGCTTCGTGGGCAAAGGCGCGCTCCGCCACATCGGTGGCCGTGGCCCCGCCATGCACCCGATAGGAGATGATCTTTTCGGCGAGGGCAGCGTCATTGGTCAGCATCGCCCCGCCGTCGCCGTAACAGCCCAGCGGCTTGGCCGGATAAAAGCTGGTGGCCGTGGCCAGGCACCAGTCGAGCGGATGCTTGCCGTGCAGCGTGCCGCCAAACCCCTGGGCCGCATCACAGATCAGCTTCAGCCCGTGCTTTTCTGCAATCGCCGACAGGCGCACATAGTCCGCCGGTTGACCGAACAGGTCGACCGCCACAATCGCCGCCGGGTTCAAACGGCCCTCGGCCTTGACCGCCACAATGGCGGCTTCGAGCTGGTCCGGATCAAGGTTGTAGGTGCGCGGATCGATATCGACGAACACCGGCTCGGCCCCGTCGCACCAGGGCACGACCTCAGCGGTGGCAATGAAGGTAAAGGTCGGGACAAACACGGCATCCCCGGCGCCAATCCCGGCGGCCATCAGGATCAGGGCGATCGCGTCCGTGCCATTGGCACAGGAAATCCCGTGCTTGGCCTGCCCGAACGTCGCCAGCTCGGCTTCGAACTTTCGGACTTCCGGACCCATGATATAGGCCCCGCCATCCAGCACTGCCGTCACAGCAGACTGGATCCGGTCGCCAATGCGCGCGCGCTGAACCGACAGATCAATAAAAGGAATCGACATAGGCACGCGCTCCGGCACACAGGGACGAAAAAGAACAGGCTTAACTGTCCGAACCCGGCTTTAACAGGTCCGGCTAAATCTGCATCTCAATTGGCATTTCCCAAAGTTTCAGGCGCGACCGTCCGCTTCAGCCCGTCCAGATAACAGCAGAGCGTGACAGACGCGGCGGCACCCCCTAGTCTGTTACGCAAGAAACGGGTGATCCGTTAAGAACCTAAGGGGAGGCCCGCCGGGCCAGGCTGCATGACCACAACCAATAACCAGGCTCAATCCGAACGACCTAAATCGGCGGCGGGCATGACCTATGGCCAGTATCTGGGCCTCGATCAGCTTTTAAGCGCGCAACATCCTTTGTCGGACCAACGCGACGAGCTTTTGTTCATCATCATCCACCAGACCAAAGAGCTGTGGCTGAAAGAGATCCTCAGCGACGTCGAGCTGGCAATGCAGATGATCCGGGCGGGCCAGCTGACCCCGGCCTATAAGTCGCTGGCGCGGGTGTCGCGGATCCAGACGGTGATGACCCTGTCCTGGGACATCCTCGCCACCTTGACCCCGTCGGACTATAGCCGGTTCCGCGATGTGCTGGGCTCCAGCTCGGGCTTCCAGTCAGCGCAGTTCCGGGAACTGGAATATCGGCTGGGCCTCAAGGACGCGCACTTCCTCAAGTATCACCTTGAAACCCCCGATCCACTGGCGCGGCTCGAAGCGGCTCTGGATGCGCCCAGTCTCTATGACGAAGCCTTGCGGCAACTGGCGCTGGCCGGGTTTGACCTGCCCGAGGCCCGCACCGGCGCGGCCCTGCGCGAGGCCTATCAGGCCGACCCCAAGGTCGAGGCCGCTTGGCTTGAGGTCTATCGCCAGACTGAGCGCTACTGGGAACTCTATCAGTTGGCGGAGAAGCTGGTAGACCTCGAAGACGCCCTGATCACTTGGCGGCACAAACATGCCCTGACGGTCGAGCGGGTGATCGGGCGCAAGCGCGGCACCGGCGGCACCGACGGGATCGGCTATCTCAAATCCACGCTGGAGAAGCGCTGCTTCCCCGAGCTGTGGGCCATCCGTACCCAGCTCTGAGGTCTGACATGTCCTATAAAGCGCTGTTTTCCGAGAGCCTGAAGGCCCCCACCCTGCACATGGCGGCCCACAGCCACCACCTCTGGCCCGATGCCAGCCGAGACGGCCAAATGACCGCTTGGGCTGATGCGGCCCGTCTGGCCGATACCAAGTGGGACCATATTTTTGGACATGTGTATCCTGCGGCTCAGGCCCATGTGGCCGAAGAGCTGAAACTGCCCCGCGCGGACACCCTCGCCTTTGCGCCCAATACCCACGATCTGATTGTGCGGCTGGTGTCGGCCTTGCCGGGGCGGTCGAGCGGCTATCCTTTGCGGGTCGTCACCACCGACTGTGAATTCCATTCAGCCCGCCGCCAGTTTCAGCGCTGGGCCGAGGACGGCGAGATCCTTTTGGATATCGTACCAACCGCACCGTGGGAGACTTTCCCTGAGCGCTTACTGGATGCCGCCGGGGCCGCGGACACCGATCTGGTGTTCGTCAGCCAAGTGTTTTTCAGCACAGGCCGGGTGCTGCACCCCGATTTGATCCGGGCGCTGGCTGAGCTGAGCGACCCCCTCGGGCGCTGGGTGGTGATCGACGGCTATCACGGCTTTATGGCGGTGCCGACCGATCTGTCGGCCCTGTCGGATCGCCTGTTCTACCTGTCCGGGGGCTATAAATATGCCATGAGCGGCGAAGGAGTCTGCTTCCTGCATGCCCCGGACGGCTATGGTCCGCGCCCGGCGATCACCGGCTGGTTCGCAGCCTTTGGCGCGCTCGCGGGGCCTCAGGGCGAGATCGGCTATGCCCCGGACGGGGGCCGGTTCCTCGGGGCGACCTTTGATCCAAGCGGGCTTTACCGCTTCAATGCCGTGCGCGAGCTTTTGAAATCTGAAGACCTCGATACGGCCGCGATCAGCGCCTATGTCAGCGGCCTGCTTGACCGCCTGCGCATGGCCCTGACGGCGGGTGACGCAGGAAAGCTCAGCGAAGCGACCTTGCTCAATCCGCCCGAAGCCCACGGACAAGCCCGGTTTCTGGCGCTGAAACACCCGGATGCGCAACACTGGTACGCGGCCCTGAAAACCGCCGGGGTGATCACGGATGTGCGCGACGACGTGCTGCGGATCGGCCTAGGCCTTTATCACGACGAAACGGACCTAGAGCGCCTGCTAGACGTTGCCCGGCGGGTGCTCTGAAAGGCGTAAGCTGCATATTCGGGGGATCCTATGAAAGCCGTTGTGATCGGCCAATCCGGCCAGTTGGCGCAAAACCTGGCGCGCCTGTCCGGCCAGTGTCTGGCGTCCGGCAGGGTACCCGAGCTGACCTGCCTCGGGCGGGGGCACTGTGATCTGCTGCAGCCCGAAACGGTCGCCCGCGTCATCGCCGAGGCGTCGGCGGATCTGGTCATCAATGCGGCGGCCTATACCGCCGTGGATAAGGCCGAAAGCGAGCAAGCGGCCTGTACCGCCCTCAATCGCACCGGGGTCGCGGCGCTGGCGCAGGCCTGTGCGCGCAAGGGCGTGCCGTTGATCCATGTCTCGACCGATATGGTGTTCGATGGCCACAAAAGCGGTGACTATGTCGAGACGGATCCGGTCGCACCGCTCAGCCACTATGGGCGGACCAAGGCGGACGGCGAGGCGGCGGTGCGCGCGGCCCTTGTCGATCATCTGATTGTGCGGGTGAGCTGGGTCTATTCGCCGTTTGGCGAGAATTTCCTTACGGCCATGATGCGTCTGGCCAGCACCCGGGACGCCTTGAGTGTGGTCAGCGACCAGATCGGCCATCCGACCTATGGCCCGGACCTGGCCGTGAGTTTGTTGACCATGGGCGAAGCGCTGCTGGCGGGCCGGGGACAGGCCGGGACCTATCACGTTGCGGGGGACGAAACCGCGATCAGCCGCTATCAGCAGGCCGCCGAGACCTTAAGGCTGGCGGCTGAGCTTGAGGTCCCTCTCAAGGCGGCCCTGTCGCCAGTGCTGACCCGCGACTTTCCGACCCCGGCGGTGCGTCCGCTCAATGCGGCGCTGAACAGCCAAAAGGCCAAGGATGTGTTTGGCGTGCGGGTGCGCGGCTGGTCCGAGATGGCGCAGACCGCTGTCCGGGGCCTCGTGGCCGAACAGCGGTCTGAACAGGCTTAGTCGCTTACAGGATCGACTGACCGGTCTTGGCCCAGTCGGCCATAAAGGTTTCGAGCCCCTTGTCCGTCAGGGGATGCTTGGCCAAAGCCTTAAACACTTCGGGCGGCAGGGTCGCGCAATCGGCTCCAGCCACAGCCACAGCACTGACATGGGCGGCATTGCGGACCGACGCGGCCAAGATTTCGGTGTCGAAATCATAATTGTCGTAGATGGCGCGGATTTCGTGGATCAGGCTAAGACCATCGGCCCCATGATCTTCGAGACGCCCCACGAACGGCGAGATAAACGCAGCCCCGGCCTTAGCGGCCAGCAGCGCCTGGGCGGCCGAGAAGCAAAGGGTGACATTGACCATCAGGCCCTGAGCGGCCAGATCGCGGGTTGCCTTGAGGCCATCCCAGGTCAGCGGCAGTTTGATCACAACATTGGTCGCGATCTTGGCGAGATATTCGCCCTCGGCCACCATCTGGGCGTGGTCGGTCGCGGCGACTTCGGCGCTGATCGGGCCTTCGACCATCTCACAGATTTCCGCGATCACGTCCTTCATCGGGCGGCCCGACTTGGCGATCAGGGTCGGGTTGGTGGTCACACCATCCACAAGGCCGGTCTCGACCAGTTCGGCCAAGACTTTGGTATCGGCGGTATCGGCAAATAATTGCATAGATCTGGACTCCGCAGGGTTAAGGACGGGGTTTGAAG
>DAITMY010000160.1:1099-5891 GCA_036834925.1 Asticcacaulis sp. | reverse complement strand
CCCCTACATCAGCGGCCTGCCCCATGGGGTCGTCCCTTTGGCAACCCAACCCGAGTTCCGCTGATCATGAATGCCCGTGCCCCGCTGATTGCCCTGAAAGACGTCAAGCTGATGGACGGGGCCCAGCCCCTGTTCGACGGGGTGGATCTGGCCCTTGAGCCCCGGGTGCGGGCCTGTCTCGTCGGCAAGAACGGCGCGGGCAAGTCCACGCTGATGAAGCTGGTCGCCGGGGTCATCGAGGCCGACAGCGGGGAACGCGCCGTCTCCCCCTCGGCCCGCTTTGCCATTGTCCCCCAGGAGCCCCAGCCGGTCGGCGAAACCCTGCGCGATTGGGCAACCTCCGGCGGGGCCCCGGACTATCTGGCCGATGCAGAACTTGAGGCCTTTGGCTTAGATCCGCTCAAGCCGACCGCCGGGCTATCGGGCGGAGAAAACCGACGGGCCGCCCTCGCCAAAGCCTTTGCCGAGGAGCCAGACCTGATCCTCCTCGACGAGCCGACCAACCACCTCGACATCTTTGCCATCCAGACCCTGGAAGAGCGCCTGCGTGATTGCCGCGCCGCCGCCCTGATCGTTAGCCACGACCGGGCGTTTTTGAACCGCGTCACTCAGCGGTGTTTCTGGCTCTACAATCGCCGGGTGCGTACGCTCGAAAGCGGCTTTGAGGTGTTCGATGCCTGGGCCGAAAAGGTCATGGCCGAGGAAGAAGAATCCCTGCGCCGTCTGGAAAAATCCATCGAGCGCGAGACCTATACCTTCTACCGCTCGATCACCGCCCGGCGCACCCGCAACGAAGGCCGCGCGGCCCGGCTGAATGCACTTCGGGCCGATGCCGCCGCCCGGCGCAAGGATCTGCCCAAGACCCTGGAGATGACCATAGACGCCGGCGGCACCTCCGGGCGGCTGGTGGCCGAGCTCAAGGGCGTGTCCAAGGCCTATGGCGACAAGACCCTGCTGAACGGTTTTTCCACCCGGGTTATGCGTGGGGACCGGACGGCCATCGTCGGGCCCAACGGGGCGGGTAAATCGACGCTGGTGAAGATGCTGCTGGGTCTTGAGGGCGCCGACAGCGGCGAAATCCGCCTCGGCACCGGGCTGGAAATGGCCTATCTTGATCAGTCGCGCGATGCGCTCAAGGGCGACGAAACCCTGTGGGACACCCTGGCCAATTCCGGCAGCGACCAGATCATGGTGCGGGGCCACCCCAAGCACGTCGCCGCCTATGCCAAGGAATTTTTGTTCCGCGACAACCAGTTGCGCCAGCCGGTGAAAAGCCTGTCCGGCGGGGAGCGTAACCGCCTGCAACTGGCCCGCGCCCTCGCCCGCAGTGCCAATCTGCTGGTGCTCGACGAACCAACCAACGACCTCGACATGGACACGCTCGACCTGCTAGAAGAGCTGCTGGACGACTATGAGGGCACGCTGATCCTCGTCAGTCACGACCGCGACTTTATCGACCGGCTGGCCACCTCCACGATTGCCCTCAATGGCCAGGGCAAGGTCGCCGAGACCCCCGGCGGGTGGCAGGACTTTATCCGCCAGAACCCGGACTTCTTTGCCCGCAAGTCTGACAAGGCCACCCCCAAGGCGGCCCCGCCCAAGCCCGCTGCGCCCAAGGCTCAGGTCAAGCTCAGCTACAAGGACCAGCGCCGCCTTGAGGAGCTGGACAAGCTGATGCCCCAGTGGAGCGAGAGCATAAAAAAGCACGAAGCCGTCCTCGCCGATCCCGACCTCTATAGCCGCGATCCTAAGCGCTTTGAGGCAAGCATGACCGCGCTCGACAAGCTGCGGGCCGATCTGGAGGCCGGGGAAATGGAATGGCTGGAGCTGGAAGAAAAGCGCGAGGCCCTGCGCTGAGGGGGGCCAATATGGAACATCGGCCCCCTAGCCCTTGTCTGGCCCCTCTGTTACACCCCCCTCATGATGAAGTTCCTGAGTTTTCGGTCCCGAATTAGCCGCCCGGCGTGATCCCGGGCTTGCCCGATCATGCCGGGTCTAACGGCTGCCCGCTGGCGGATTGCCCGGGCGCCTTCCTGCTATGCGTGATCCTCTGACCAGAAGTGACCTGACGTCCCATGACCGAGACCCCCACCCCGACCCCGGCTGAAACCTCGACCGAGACCGCACAAGGCCGCGATTACCGCGAGACCGTGTTCCTGCCGGACACCGACTTTCCGATGCGCGCGGGCCTGCCCAAGGCTGAGCCCGTTACCCTGGCCCGCTGGCAGGCAGAGGACCTCTACAAGACCCTGCGCGCCCGTCGCCAGGCCGAAGGTGCGCCGCGCTTTGTGCTGCATGACGGCCCGCCCTATGCCAATGGCAACATCCACATCGGCCATGCGCTCAATAAGCTGCTGAAGGACTTTGTCGTCCGCTCGCGCTTTGCCCTGGGCTATGACGTGGACTACGTGCCCGGCTGGGACTGCCACGGCCTGCCGATCGAGTGGAAGATCGAAGAAGAATACCGCAACAAGGGCCGCCGCAAGGACGAGGTCTCCAAGGCCGAGTTCCGCAAACGCTGCCGCGAATATGCCGCTGACTGGATTGCAGTCCAGCGCGAGGAGTTCCGCCGTCTCGGGGTGCTGGGCGACTTTGACCACCGCTATGCCACCATGGACTTCACCACCGAGGCCAAGATCGTCGGTGAATTCCACAAGTTCAAAAATACCGGCCAGCTTTATCGCGGCTCCAAGCCGGTGATGTGGTCGCCGGTCGAGCGCACGGCCCTGGCCGATGCCGAGGTCGAATACCACCCCCACGTCTCGCCAACCATCTGGGTGAAATTCCCGGTCGAACAAGGGCCGGACGTGGCCCAGGGGGCCGATGTGGTGATCTGGACCACCACGCCCTGGACCATCCCCGCCAACCGCGCCGTCAGCTATAACCCCGAGATCGCCTATGGCGTCTATGAGGTCGTGGCCATGGAAACCGGGCTGGAGTTCGAGCCCTGGGCCAAGGCGGGCGACCGCCTAATCCTTGCCACCAAACTGGCCGAAACCGTATTCAAGGCCGCCAAGGTGGCTGAGTTCCGCCTGATCGACACTGTGGATCTGGCCGGGGCCAGCCTGCATCACCCGCTGGCCAGCCTGCATGACGGCTATGGCTTTGCCGTGCCAATGCTGGCGGGCGATCACGTCACCGACGATGCCGGGACCGGCTTTGTCCATACGGCGCCGGGCCACGGGGCCGACGACTATGAGGTCTGGAAAGCCCACGGCCACCACGAGATCCCCGATACGGTCGATCCGGACGGGGCCTATTATGAGCATGTGCCGATGTTCGGCGGGCTCAAGGTTCTGGAGACCGAAGGCAAGAAGGCGGGCAAGTTCGGCCCGGCCAACGCGGCGGTGACCGAAAAGCTGATCGAGGCCGGCAAGCTGCTATCCCGAGGGCGGTTGGAGCATTCCTATCCGCATTCGTGGCGCTCCAAAGCCCCAGTGATCTTCCGCAATACGGCCCAGTGGTTCGTGCGCATGGATCACGAAGGCCCGGATGGCCGCACCCTGCGCGACATCGCCCTAGAGAGCATTGAAGCCACCACCTTCCACCCGACCGCGGGCCAGAACCGCATCCGCGCCATGGTCGAAGGTCGCCCGGACTGGCTGATCAGCCGCCAACGCGCCTGGGGCACCCCGCTCGCCATGTATGTGGACAAGGAAACCGGCCAGCCGCTGCATGATGACGCCGTCGATGCCCGCATCCTCGCCGCCATCGCCGCCGAAGGGGCCGACGCTTGGTTCACCCGCCCGGACAGCGATTTCCTTGGGGTCCACGACCCGGACCGCTATGAAAAGGTCGAGGACATCCTCGATGTCTGGTTCGACTCTGGCTCGACTCACGCCTTTACCCTCGAAGGCCGCGCCGACAGCCATTGGCCCGCGGACCTCTATCTCGAAGGCTCCGACCAGCATCGCGGCTGGTTCCAGTCCTCGCTGCTGGAAAGCTGCGGCACGCGCGGCCGCGCCCCCTATCAGGCGGTGCTGACCCACGGCTTCACGCTCGATGAGAACGGCGAGAAGATGTCAAAGTCGCGCGGCAATACCATCGCGCCCCAGACCGTCATCAACGAAAGCGGGGCCGATATCCTGCGCCTGTGGGTGGCGATGGTCGATTATTCGGACGATCAGCGGATCGGCAAACAGATCCTGCAAACCACCGCCGATGCCTATCGCAAGCTGCGCAACACCCTGCGCTATATGCTGGGCGGGCTGAAGGACTTTACCGACGCCGAGCGGGTCGACGTTGCGGATATGCCGTCGCTGGAGCGGTTTATCCTGCATCGCCTGTGGGAACTGGACGGTCAGGTACGCGAGGCCTATACCGCCTATCGCTTTGCCGATGCCCTGCGCCCGATCACCGACTTCTGCTCGCAGGAACTCTCGGCGCTCTATTTCGACATCCGCAAGGACAGCCTCTATTGCGACATGCCAACGGCACTGAACCGACGCGCTTGCCGCACGGTGATGGATCTGGTGCTGGAACGGCTGACGGCCTGGCTCGGGCCGATCCTAGCCTTTACCGCCGACGAAGCCTGGAGAGCCCGCCATCCGGACGGCGAGACCAACGCCCTGCGCGTATTCCCCGTGACCCCGGACAGCTGGCAGGACCCGCTGGCTGCCGCCCAATGGGACAAGATCCAGACGGTGCTAGAGGTCGTGACGGCCGCCCTTGAGATCGAGCGCCGCGAAAAGCGCATCGGCAGCGCCCTGGAGGCCGCCCCGCAGGTCTGGATCGCCGACGACGCCCTTCTGGCCGCCTTTGAGGATGTCGATGCCGCCGAGGTGTTCCGCAC
>DAITMY010000160.1:0-1089 GCA_036834925.1 Asticcacaulis sp. | reverse complement strand
GCACCAGCCAGGCCCGCCTGATCGCCGGTGAGGGGCCTGCTGAGGCCTTCCGCCGCGAGGATGAGCCGCGTGTGGCCGTCATTCCGGCCCGCGCCGAAGGCCAAAAATGCCAACGCTCCTGGCGGATTCTGCCCGAAGTGGGCACCGATCCGCGTTACCCGGATGTCTCGCTTCGCGATGCCGAAGCCCTCGCCTATTGGGATGCCCACCATGGTTAAGCTGACCTATACTCCGCCCGGCCCGCTCGCCCTGATGGCCTATGGTCTTGCCACGGTGACGCTGGTGCTCGACCAGCTCAGCAAGGCTTGGGTGCTCTATGGTCTGAAACTGCCTGAGGTGGCCCAGATCCCGGTGCTGCCGTTTTTCAAGCTGTCGATGGTCTGGAACCGGGGGGTCAGCTTTGGCCTTCTGGCCTCGGACGGCATCGGCCGCTGGCTGCTCAGCCTGTTCTCGCTGATTGTGGCGGCGGCCCTGATCTGGTGGGCGCGCTCCAGCACCCGGCCCCGGCTGTCGATCGCCCTGGGGCTTCTGATCGGCGGCGCCATCGGCAATGCCATCGACCGGATCCGCTTTGGGGCGGTGGTCGATTTCCTTGATTTCTCCGGCCTGATGTTTCCGTGGGTGTTCAATATCGCCGACGCGGCCATCACGATTGGGGTGATTTTATTGCTGGCGGACACGTTCCTGACAAAAGACACCGTTACAGTTGGCAGCGACGCCGAAAACAAGTAACACTTTCTTTCCTTTATCGGCGGCGGTCACAGGACCGCAGAACGGCCAGTGGAGTTGAGCGGAATGTCTCTGAAACCTGCCCTCGTATGCGTTGCCGTATCGGCTGTGGTGCTCTCCGGCGGTCTGGCCGGGTGCCAGTCCACCAGCAAGGCCCTTGGCCTCGCCAAGGTTACGCCGGATGAATTCCGCGTCGTGATCAAGGCCCCGCTGACCTTGCCGCCGGAATATGGCCTGCGCCCCCCGGCACCGGGCAGCCGTAGTGCCGACACCATCCGTCAGGAAAACCTGGCCCGTCAATCGCTGCTGGCCCAACGCGAACAAGTCCAGCGCAGCGATGGCGAACGTTTGTTGGTGATG